>JAEUQN010000320.1 GCA_016789725.1 Blastocatellia bacterium
CTACGTTGCCTTTGCGATTCTCTTTGTCAAAAAGCTAGTTGAGTTACTCAACTAAAAGTTAATTACAGGCTCTAGGCACTCCTTGGATAAGATTTCGCAACTGGGGTGGTGCATATACAACTAACGACGCAGTTGATGCCTTGCTTGAGATTATGGATAAAAAAACGTCCAAGTATCGAGACTTACATCAAAAGCAAAACTTGGATGAGTTATATCTACTTATCTACTATGATCAGGGCTTGTTTTATAACACCCCATTTATTGCACCCAATTTCGGATTTCAGCAGATGGTGGAAATTGCAAATCGCAGAGCTAATATCAATCCCGGATTTTTTCGTAAGATTTTCTTGTTCAATTCAGTCTATCCAAATCATGAGGTTGCCGAATTATGGACGAATAAGTCGGTGATATAGGATGAAGCGGCTTTCTCTTCAAATCGTTATTGAATGAACACCAGTTCGCAAAAACAAATCGTCGGTCAATCCGTACAGCGCAAAGAAGGGCGCGACAAAGTGACGGGCGCGACGCGCTACGTGGATGATCTTGTGTTTCCTGAGATGTTGTTCGGCGCGACGGTTCGTTCGCCCATTGCGCGTGGGCGCATTCGCAACATCGAATTCACGGGCAACATTCCGTGGCACGAATTCACGATTGTGACGGCGAAAGACATTCCCGGCGCAAACTGCACGGCGTTGATCCTCGACGATCAGCCTTGCCTCGCGGATGAGTTTGTCAATCATCCCGAAGAGCCAATCCTGTTGCTCGCGCATCCCGATAAGTACTTGCTCGAAGAAGCGCGGCGTGCGGTCAAGATTGACATTGAGCCGTTGCCCGCGATCTTCACGATGGATGATTCGCTGAACCAAACTGAAATCATTTGGGGCGATGACAATGTCTTCAAAACGTTCCTCCTTGAAAAAGGCAACGTGGATGACGTGTGGGCGCGCGCGGATTTTATTGTCGAAGGCGAGTACGAAACGGGCGCGCAGGAACAGCTTTACATCGAACCGAACGGGATGATTGCGATAGCGAACGCGGACGAAGGCGTGACGGTGTGGGGTTCGCTGCAATGCCCGTACTACGTTCACAAGGCGTTGCTGAAATTGTTTGCGTTGCCGCCGGACAAGGTGCGCGTGATTCAGGCGGCGACGGGCGGCGGCTTTGGCGGCAAGGAAGAATATCCTTCGATGATTGCGGGACACGCGGCGTTATTGGCTTGGAAAGCGGGCAAGCCCGTCAAGCTGATTTACGACCGCGCCGAAGATATGGCCGCGACGACGAAGCGACATCCTTCGCGCACACGCCATCGCACAGCAATCAGCAAAGACGGCAAGCTGTTGGCGATGGATATTGAATTTGTAATTGATGGCGGCGCGTATGCCACGCTGTCTTCGGTCGTGTTGTCGCGCGGCACGATTCATGCGGCGGGGCCGTACGCTTGCGACAACGTGCGCGTGCGTAGCAAGGCCGTAGCGACGAATCATCCGCCGCACGGCGCATTTCGCGGCTTCGGCGCACCGCAAAGCATCTTCGCGCTGGAACGGCATCTGAACAAAGTCGCTGCGACGGTCGGCTTGAGTCCTGAAGAATTGCGTCGCCGAAACTTTTTGCACGAAGGAGAGACGACGGCGACCGGACAAGTCATCCGCGAAAAACTTGATCTCGATGGACTGCTGACGCGCGCGTTGGAACTGAGCGAGTATCACGCGAAGAAAGAACGTTTTGCGATTCACAACGCGACGAACACGGCGGAGAAAAAAGGCATCGGCTTTGCGACGTTTCTGCACGGCGCAGGTTTCACTGGCTCCGGCGAACGCTTCCTGGAATCTGTGGTTGGAATTGAAGCGACGGCTTCCGGCAATGTCCGCATCCTCGTCGCCAGCACCGAAATCGGGCAGGGAACCAACACGATTCTTTCGCAAATCGCAGCGGAAACGCTCAGACTGGATTACGAGATGATCGAACTCGCACAACCTGATACGGCGAACGTGCCGAACAGCGGCCCGACCGTTGCTTCGCGCACTTGTATGATCGTCGGCAAGCTCGTCGAATCCGCTGCGCTCGGCTTGCAGCAGACGTTGCGACAAAGCGGATTGCTGGATGAAAACTACAGCGTGGACGATTGGCGCAACGCTTGTGCGACTTACATCACCGAGCACGGCACACTGAAATCCTTCAGCCAATATTCCGCGCCGCCGAACATTTTCTGGAATGACGAAACCTATCAGGGCGATGCGTATGGCGCGTATGCTTGGGCGGTGTACGTCGCCGAAGTCACGGTTGACCTCGTGACTTACGAAACGCGCGTAGATGATTTCGTTGCGTTGCAGGAAGTCGGTAAAGTCATTAACCCTGTGCTCGCTGCCGGACAAATCGAAGGCGGCGTGGCGCAGGCGATTGGCTACGCGCTTTACGAAAACGTCGTGTGGGACAACGGCGCGATGAAGAACAATCAGATGACGAATTACATTATGCCGACTTCGGAAGACCTGCCGCCGATTCGTGTGTACTTTGAAGAAAACCCGTATGCCTACGGCCCGTCGGGCGCGAAAGGCATTGGCGAATTGCCGATGGACGGCCCGGCTCCGGCGATTCTGAACGCGATTGAAGATGCGATTGGCGCGAGCCTGAATCACATTCCGTTGTTGCCGGAAGATTTGCTGCGAGTGATGAACGCATAAAGAAATGCTATGATGCGGCCTGTATTCGCACACTGCTTTTGCAAGGAGTACCACTATGAGTAACCTGGCCAAATATGTATTTCCCACCGTGATTGACGAGGCCATTATCTATCCTGATTCGGATGGCAAGCCCATGTCAGACAATACCAAACAATATCAGTACATCATTTTACTTCAGGTGAACCTGGACACGATGTTCGCGGCGAACCCAGATATTTTTGTGGCGGCGGATTTGTTGTGGTATCCGGTGCAAGGTCGCCCCAGCATTCGTGCTGCACCCGACACGATGGTGATTTTCGGACGCCCGAAAGGTCATCGCGGTTCTTACAAACAGTGGGAAGAAGCAGGCATTGCGCCCCAAATCGCCTTTGAAATCCTTTCGCCCGGCAATACATGGCGCGAGATGAATGAGAAGCGATTGTTTTATGAACGCTACGGCGTACAGGAATATTATGAATATGATCCTGACGAAGGCCGCTTGCAAATCTGGTTGCGCGAAGATGATCTGCTCCGGCCTGTGGCGTTTGTCGGGGCGTGGCGCAGCCCGTTGCTGGACATCACGATGAGAGTCGAAGCAGACGGCGAACTCAGCGTTTACTTTCCTGACGGGCGAAAGTTTTTGCCCCCCGTAGAGCTGCAAACGGAATTGTGGCGAGTAGAGGCTGAAGCTGCCAGAGAGCGTGCGCGTGCCGAGCAGGAACATCTGCGTGCCGAACAGGAACGCAAACGCGCCGAGCAGGTAGAGCAGGACAACGCACGCTTGATCGCCAAACTCCGCGAACTCGGTATTGATCCGACCACGCTGTAAATGACCACCGAAAAAATCACCATTTCTTGCACCGTCAACGGTACAGCGCATTCGCTCCGTGCGTACCCGATGGCGCGTTTGCTCGACGTGTTGCGCGAAGAGTTGCAGTTGACCGGCACGAAAGAAGGCTGCGGCGAAGGCGAATGTGGCGCGTGTTCGGTGCTGCTGAATGGCGAATTGGTGAATAGTTGTCTGATTCCGATTGCGCAGGCGAATGGCGCGGAGATCACTACGATTGAAGGCATTGCGCACGACGATCAGTTGCACGCGGTACAGCAAGCCTTCCTCACCCACGGCGGCGCGCAATGCGGCATTTGTACGCCGGGGATGGTGCTGGCGGCGATCAGTTTATTAGAATGCAATCCGCAGCCGACGGAAGCCGACATCCGCACCGGACTCGCAGGCAATCTCTGTCGTTGCACGGGGTATATGAAAATCTTTGCGGCTGTGGTGCAGGCTTGTCAGAAACAATAATTCGGCATCGAACGCTAATTTGGGAAATAAATGAAATGCAATACTAGAGCCTGTAATTAACTTTTAGTTGAGTAACTCAACTAGCTTTTTGACAAAGAGAATCGCAAAGGCAACGTAGTG
>JAEUQN010000321.1 GCA_016789725.1 Blastocatellia bacterium
ATGCCCATCAGCATCACGCCTGTCACGCCGACGATCAAGATGAGCAACAGCGGTTGCCACCAGTTTTTCTTCATATTGAAATCTCCTTTGCCACGAATTGCGTCAGATGTTTTGTGACGTTCCATAAGATCGTCACAGCCAGAAAATAGTCGTCTTTATTGCCTGATGAGATCGCATCATTTTGCTGATGAACCTAGCCGGGAAGAGTGCCGGGGGCTTGTCAAGTAAAGCGGTCGCCGCTATCGTGCGCCTGGAGTTAATGACCGAGGCTCGAAAGGAATCGAACCATGAACCACGAAATCACACGTCGCAACTTGCTGGCAGGCGGAATAGCAGGAGCCTTGCTGCCGCCTGTGTTGCGCAAGCCGGGAGTCACCAAAATGAATGAGAATGAAAAGTTGATCCGCGCCTTTATCCAGGCTTGGTCGCGGCTCGACGCGGCGGAACTCGCTGCGTACTTTGCTGAAGAAGGCTGTTACTTCAACATCCCCACGCAACCCGTGTGCGGGCGCGCGAACATCGAAAAGATGATCCGGGGTTTTATCGCTACCTGGACGGAAACGGTTTGGGAAATCAAGACACTTGTCGCGGTTGGCGATGTGGTCATGGCTGAGCGACTGGACAAAACGAAAACGACGAAAGGCAATGTTGACCTGCCCTGTGTCGGCGTCTTCGAGTTGCGCAACGGCAAGATCAAGAAATGGCGCGACTACTTCGATCTTGCCACATACCGGATTGCGATGAAAGGTTGAGTCGTTATTGGGGCGAAATAACGACTCACGTTTGGTGGGCGTCTGGTTTCACTGCAAACACTTTCACGCTGGCGGCATAATCATTGACATTGTAGCGCATCAGTAAATCTTTCAGACTGTCATGCATTTCTGTAGTTGTGCAGCAGCCGGAACTCACCTTCGCGATGGGCAGGCGGCTCGTTGTCGGTTGGGCGCTCTCGGTCATCACAGGAGAGCAGCAACCGGATTGATTTTCCATCTTCGCATAAGCGTTGAGATCAACGCCGGAATCAACAATCACAACCTCGCTAAACCCCGCGTCAAGCAAGCCTTGCCGATATTCGTCCAGGCTGATGGCTCCGGCGATGCAACCCACGTAAGCCAGCACATCGTTGCCAAGCTCTGGCGGCAGCGGTTGCTTGAGCGCAATGTCGCTGACGGCTACGCGCCCACCGGGTTTGAGCACTCGCGCGACTTCACGAAAGACGGCGCGTTTATCGGGTGCAAGGTTGATGACGCAATTGCTGATGACACAATCCACCGAATTGTCGGCCAGTGGTAACTGGTCAATGCTCGCCTGATGAAATTCAATGTTAGTTGCGCCACCACTCATCGTAGCGGCATTGCACAGCGCCAGTTCGATCATCTCGGCGGTCATATCAATTCCGATGGCCTTGCCCGTCGGGCCGACTTGGGCCGCCGCGAGAAACACATCCAGCCCGCCCCCCGATCCCAGATCAACAACGGTTTCGCCAACACGCAGATTTGCGGTTGCCGTCGGATTGCCGCACGAAAGCCCCATATTTGCGCCCGCCGGAATCGCAGCCAATTCTTCCGCCGTGTACCCAAATGCCTGGGCGACGGCCTGCACACCCGCGTGTTCATTGGACAGACCGCTCCGCGCGACTGCGCCATATCTTGCGCGTACTGCATCAACGATTGCTTCAGTCATAAAATTCTCTTTCTCTGTTTGCCGCTGGTCTATTTGAAGTGGAGCCGCACTGGATTCGCGGCCTTGCCTTCCACTGTCAACACTAAATCCACTTCGCCTTGCCCGATCAAACTGCGCGGAACACGGATGTTCACCTGGTCAAGTCCGACATAGCCGGGTTGCGCACTAGCATATTGCACTTCGCCTGCAATGCCACCGATCAACGCTGAGACCGCCGTTTGTGAACTACGCCCACGGATGCCTGTGCCATAGAGTTCCAGCACGATCACTTCATCCGGCGGCCCCAAATCAATTGGTGTGGGCAGTGGTTTTCCGGTACTGGGATCGAAAGTGAATACTGGTTCGCGCATCTGCTCACCGTTCGCCTTGACGCGAATGGCATAGGCGGCGGGCGGTCCTTTCCCATCCTGACTGGCCGTGAAGAGTGCGGGCGCAACCGTTTCAATCAGTACGATGCCCATAGAAACCGATCCATCGCCGCTTGTGATGGTCACGGTGGCGGGGCCAGCGGCTGTGCCTTCCGGGATCAAATAGTTGACCTGACCAGGAGAGACATAGAAAAGCGGGGCGGAGCGCGTCACGCCTGCTGCGTCTTTGACCGTTACCGTCGTTCCGAAGAGCGTAGTCGGCAACGGGAGTGTGAGGGCCGGGCCGGAGCCTGTGGCGAGGTTCTGCCCAAAGCCTGACACAATCGCGCCGCTGGCCAGAACCGCTTGATAGTTGGCGGCATTGACGACGGCTATGGTCCCAAGATTCACGAGGGCAAACCCTGCCGTTGTTCGCACGCCTGCCACTGTAGCAATGAGGTTATATGACCCCATCGCACTGTTCGCCGTGAAGGTTGGCGCACTGGCTACACCTGCGTTGTTGGTAAACGCCGTTACGGTGAGCAGGCCACCAGGAAATGTACCGCTGGGGCCAGAATTAGGGGCCGTGAAGGTTACTGTTACATTGGGAACCGGGTTGCCGAGAAAATCGCGCACGGTGGTTTGCAAGGCCGTTGAGAACGCTGTATTGACAACTGTATGTTGACTCGTGCCAGTGCTGGCGCTGACGGATGACGCGGGGCCCACCACAGTCGGCATGTCCAATCGCACCACTATATCGGTGAATTGCAGTCGCTGAATCCGCGTGAGCGTATCTGTTCCGTCCTTTCCTGCGTTGTCTTTGATTGTCCACGTATCATCTATGTTGTGCGTTGCTGAATAATTCTGCGATGGCCCCGAGTAGATCACGGTGTTGATTCCAGCACCGCCATCAACTTTGGCAACCCCACCGTTGTTGCTTGCGTAGATTGTGTCGTCCCCAGCGAAGGTCCGAATCACGTGGCTGCTGTTGCGATCCTGAACGACCATGGGCTTTGTGAATAGGCTGGGCAGACTGAGTCGTAATGGTAAGTTGACGATAACGTATTTCTGCACACGTAGATTTTGTTCAGTGACAGCTCCAGTCCAAACGATGGCGGCGAAGTTCAGTTTGCCGTCCTCAGTCATATATGCCCGGAGCCTCGGTTGGTAATAAGGGAAGTAAGGCCGAACAAACTCAGCGAAAGAAGGGTTAGACGCCAACCAAGCAACGACCTGCTGTGAATAATTGTTCAGCGTCTCGTGAAGGGCGACCCGAAGGTTACCACTACCATCATTGACGAGCACATAGTTGCCAGCGTTGAAAACACCTGTCTGCCCACCATAGCTTTTTTCGCTATGGCTTGACAACAAATAAGAATTCACCCCGCTGCTGTCAATATCCCGTACCTGCGGAGTGTATTCCACCTGACTGGAATCCTCGTCATATTGTGGATTGAGCCGGTCGGTGACATCTGTGAACTGGTAATTCACATTGTTTTGAAACATCTGTAGCATGTTCTTTTGCTGCGGTCTACCAGCAGAATAGATCATTCCCTGAACTAAAATATCCAGCTTGTCGTCATGGTTAAAATCATCCAGCCATGTCCGGTAGTTGTGAGTTTTGAACGGATCCAGAAAGGAAGGGTAACCAGCATACTGAGCCTTCCCGTTAAAATAGGGGGTGCCCACATCAAAGGGCTGACCAGCGGGTCGCAGGCTTGAGAGTTTCCAGAGTTGGATTCCCAGGTGGCCGGGCTTGGTGGTATTACCTGGGAAACCAGGACCATACCAGCAATCACCACACACGAAAGAGTAGGTTCCATCACCGTAGAAATCCCCCACTGCGACGGAAGCATTTGCACCAACGCCGATGTCGGGAACGGTAGTGAAGCCATTAGGGCCGTATTGATTTACCGTGTCCGAGTAGCCAGGAGCAACGTAGTAAGAAGCCGTGAAGACAGTGGGGAGCCCGTTGATATAAGCGAGCGCGGCTCCATGTGCCTGGACC
>JAEUQN010000322.1 GCA_016789725.1 Blastocatellia bacterium
AGTTTGGGCAAGTCACCGCGCGCGCAGCGAAATTGACACCTCCAGTCTGCCGTTTTATAGTCCCAGTCATCTGGTAAGCTTATGTCCAACGCAATCACGTCTAATTCAGTTTTCCTCGGCATTGACCTGAGCAGTCGTCATATTCGGATTGGGACCATTGACACCACCGGAAAGCTGCTGCATTTCCGACGCGAACAGCTAGGCATTACTTCAGGCAACGGCGACACGGGACGCATTCTGGCGGACAAACTGCTCTCGACTACGAAGCGTGCGTTATCTGAACAGGATTCTCCGGTTGCTGCTATTGGTGTTGGTTTCCCCGGACTGGTGAACCATGCTTCATTCCGGGTTGCACACCTTCCAAATGCACCGAGCCTGGCCGAGATTGATTTACATCAGGAGTTTAAAACCGCTTTCGGGGTTCCAGTTGTTTTTGAAAACAACACCAATGCCGCCACAGTCGCCGAAATGCGGCAAGGAGTGGCCCAAGGCATCAGCGATTGGTTGTATTTGCGGATTGGTCATGGAGTTGGCGCAGGCTTAGTGCTGGACGGGAAACTGCGGCGTGGCAAATCTGGTTACGCGGGTGAAATCGGTCACATGAACATTGACCCGGAAGGCATTGAATGCTCCTGCGGTAGTCGGGGCTGTTTAGAAACGATTTGCTCCGCGCCCAACATTGTCCGGCGCACGCGCGCACGACTAGAGCGTGACAAGACCTCGGTCTTATCTGCTTTTGAAAAACGCGACGAAGATTTCACGTACGACGATGTGATCAAAGCGGCGCATGAAGGCGATGAGTTGGCCTTATTGATGATGCAACGAACCGGGCATTTTATCGGGATGACGGTCGCGGATATGATCAATGTCTTGAACCTTTCGATGGTTGTGATTGCCGGCAACTCTGCCGCCCGCCCCTTACTCGTTTCGGCCATTCGGGATGAAGCGCAACGTCGCTCTTTCCCGGAGGCTTTCGCTGATTGCCAAATCGTAGCCGCCCAGCTCAGCTCTGAAGCTGGAGTGATAGGAGCCGCGCTTTTAGCTCAAGAAGCCGCACGCCAAAACAGCTAAGTCAAAACATTGAGCACCAGGTTATCCCACGTTAGTTTTCACTGCTTTCTGATTCACTAATAAACGCCTTTTCTTTCGTGCCGGATCGTGTGACTTACATCTTTTCCGCACGCAAAGATCAAGGGCCTGTTGCCAGCACTGAGCATCATGGTTATGTGCTGTCGAAAAGGAATGAAGGAATATTTATGGCACTTTCACGTCGCACCTTTTTGTTGACTTCATTAGCCACCCTGCCAGCCGTTACACTCGCGTCTTCAGTTACATCCAGGCCCGAACAAAACTGGCCGCAGTTTCGTGGCACAGGATCGCAGGGAATTGCCGACGGCTATCCGACGCGTGCGGCCTGGAATATCAGCGACGCGGTCACCAATTCTTTAAGCAAATCTTCCGGCCTGTTGTGGCGGACGGAAATCCCCGGCCTGGGACATTCCAGCCCGATCATTTGGAAGGATCGAATTTACCTGGCTACGGCGGTGCCGCAATCCGGCAAACCGTCGCTGCGCATCGGAGCTTACGGCGATATTGGCCCCGCCAAAGACACAGGCGAACAACGTTGGTTGATCCTGTGTTTTGATAAGAAATCGGGCAAGAAAAAGTGGGAGCAAATCATTCGCAACGCCAAGCCCGCCACCGTGCGCCACGAAAAAGCTTCGCACGCGAATACGACGCTCATTACCGATGGCAAACATTTGATCGGCTTTTTTGGCGCTGATGGACTCTACTGCCTTGACCTGAAAGGCAAGCTGCTCTGGCAAAAAGACCTTGGCTCCATCAACGTCACCTGGCGCAGCATTGCGTGGGGTTACAGCAGTTCTCCGGCACTGCACAAAGATCGCATCGTGTTGCTCTGCGACGATCCCAAAGACCCATTTGTCGCGGCCTTCAACCTGTCAGACGGAAAAGAACTCTGGCGCACCTCGCGCAAAGGAGCTTGTGAAAACAGTTGGGGGACACCGCTGATTCACGCTGACGGGACACGAACTCAAGTCGTCACCAACGGCTACCCTTTCATCGTTTCGTATGATTTGGAAACGGGCAAAGAGCTGTGGCGTTTGCGCGGCGGTGGCGACATCCCGATTCCGACGCCGTTTGTCGCTGATGGCTTGATCGTGCTTTCCAACGCGCACGGAGGCAAAGCGCCGCTGTTCGCTGTTCGCCCCACAGCCCAAGGCGACATCTCGTTAGCGGACGGCACGACCAGCAACGATTCCGTCGCCTGGAGCGCACCGAATAGTGGTTCGTATATTTCCACGCCCATTGTGTATAACGGTTACATCTATCTCGCCAATTATAATGGCGTGCTGCGCTGCTTCGATTTCAAGACGGGCGAAAAGATGTATGAAGAGCGGTTGGGAACCGATGCGGCGTGCTCGGCCTCGCTGGTGGCGGCGGACGGCAAAATTTATTGCCCGACCGAACAAGGCCTCGTTCACGTGTTGAAAGCAGGACCAACATTGGAAGTGCTGGCGAAAAACGATCTGGGCGAACCGTGTTTGGCGACGCCTGCGATTTCACAAGGCGTGCTCTATTTCCGCACGGCAGCGAGCCTGATTGCGATTAAGTAAACTCATCGAAAGGAACACCACAATGACAACCCGAACGTTACGACTGCCGATTTTCCTGCTGGCGATTTTGCTCTCCTCCACCATCCTCCTGGCGCAAAATACGCTGCCGAATCTCAACGGCTTCGACAGCGTGGTCGAGCAGGTGATGAAGGAATGGAAAGTGCCTGGGATTGCTGTCGCCATCGTGAAAGACGGCAAGATCGTGTACGCGCAAGGCTACGGCTACCGCGACGTCAAACGGCAATTGAAGGTGACGCCGGATACGCTCTTTGCCATTGGCTCGTGCTCGAAAGCGTTCACCGCAGCAGCGCTTGGTATGCTTGTGGATGAAAAGAAACTCGAATGGGACAAGCCGGCCCGAACGTATTTACCAGAGTTGATGTTGCACGATGAATACGCGACGTCGCACATTCGCCCACGTGATCTGGTATCGCATCAATCGGGATTGCCACGCCACGATCTGATCTGGTACGGCTCGCCTCTCACGCGCAAGGAATTGTTTGCGCGGTTGCGCTACTTAGAGCCAAGTGCGCCGTTGCACGCGAAGTATCAATACAACAACCTGATGTTTATGACCGCAGGTGTATTGCTCGAACGCCTCGCAGGACAGACGTGGGAATCATTTGTGCAACAACGCATCTTCGCGCCGCTCGGTATGAAGAATTCCAATTTCTCGGTCGCTGCAATGCAACAAGCAGCAGATTATTCGCTGCCGTACGGCGAAGAGAAGGGCGAGGTCAAAGCGATTCCGTTTCGCAACATTGACGAAGTCGGCCCGGCTGGTTCGATCAATTCCAGCGTCAATGAAATGACGAATTGGCTGCTGCTGCAAATGAGCCAAGGCAAAGTCGGCGACAAGCAAATCATTTCTGAACGCAGCCTATTGGAAACGCAAACGCCGCAAATCGTCGCGGGCGGCGATCTGAAATACGACGAAACCTTTTACACAAGCTACGCGATGGGCTGGGGCGTCTATGTCTATCGCGGTCATCATATCATTCGACACGGCGGCGGGATTGACGGCTTTACGTCAAATGTGACGGTGTTGCCCAAAGACAACCTTGGCATTGTCGTCCTGACGAATTCGAGTTCGCCCGCGAGCGGCTTAATTGCCAACGTCGCAGTGGATCGAGTGCTCGGCCTGAGCGATGTCCCACACGTCCAACGCGCCAAAGAAGCGGAAGCCAAAGGCAAAGAAGCCGCAGCGAAAGCCAAAGCCGACGACGAAGCCAAACGCAAGAAAGACACGAAACCGACGTTGGTCTTGTCAGAATATGTCGGTCAATTCGAGCATCCGGCTTATCAAACGTTGACGATCACACACGATGGCGAGCAGTTAAAAGGCAACTTGCATGGGCTGCC
>JAEUQN010000323.1 GCA_016789725.1 Blastocatellia bacterium
ATAAAATTCATAACGCCCGCCCCAACTGCCCCAGTCGGGTTGTTCGGAATTGCCCAGCCCGTTGTTGATGAGATAGAGAAAGCTTGGCGAGTCGCCTTCCATCAAAAATTTGACTTGCGGATACAGCGCGCCGAGCGGCCCTTTGCTGCGCACGTTGCGGTCGAGCCATGGATTGTCCACAATGCTGAAATCTGCGCCTGCAAACCGCCCGTGAAAGTTGTCGCCGCTGATCGCGCTCCAGGTGGCATGATGATACGCGCCGCCCGCGTGAATGCCGGGGCTGGCAATGTAAAACAGATGCGGGAACGTCTTTCTGAGCCACGGCCCGCTGTCATCCTGATCGGAGATTGTGTACACCCGTAGCTTGGCGACGAATTTCTCTACGTCATCGGGCGAACGCGTCATCCGCACTTTCCAGAGCGCCTGCGCCAGACAATTCGGCCCGCCCCAAACCAGTACCCAAACTGGACGCGCATCTTCGCGGTCTACGGTGCGAATAATCATTTCAGAACCGGGCGAATCCATGTCCGGCCCGACCGCATTCATCCCGAAAGCGGGTCTCCCTTCACGCAAAACGGAAAGCAGGTAATCGGCAGTCGGATAGCCCGGCTCATGCTTCAAAAGATTTTCCTGGATTTTTGCATATGCCTCGATAAGCACCCGGATGCTCGCGGCAGCAGTTTTATCCCGTTGATGTACAGACGTGGTCGCAATCAATGCTTCGACATCCCAATGATTGCTGTAGGTGAGAAAACGAATCATTGACTGCGTGTCGTCGGGTTCGTTCTCGATGTCGGTCAGCACGATGACGCGGTCTTTGGCAAATACGGTCAGATTGGCGCAAAGGTAAAAGGCAACGATGACGAGGAAGATTGCGGCTAAACGATGTTTCATAGTTTTACTTTTTCTTTGGGATTTGGCAACGCAACATTCGCACCGCAAAATCGCGCAGGAAATCCACGCGCCATTGATTCACACTTTTCGCGCCGGGGTGAACGCCTTCGGCGGCTACCGGGTCGGGATCATCAATCCACCAATTCGGATGCACTTTGGATGGTTTGCTTATGCGTTCAATAGGCGGCGGCACGGCGGTGAATTTGCCCGCTTGCCCGTCGAGTCCGGCGAAATCGCTTTTAATCGTGTACGGCCACAACTTTGCATCGCGCGGCGCAAAACGGAAGCGCAGCACTTTGCCTTCGTTCGCGCCGACAGCCGGTATGCGATTATCAAAAATCATCTTCGCCGTGTTTGTCGCTGCAAAGCCTGCGGGAACGGGCAAGGCAAATTCGACGACGCCAAAAACTTCGACTTGATCAGATTCAGTTGTGAGCCGATTGAAGATGGTTTTGCGATCATCCCAGATGCGCGCGAACTTCCCGCCCCAACCTGGTTGTGTCGGATCAGTCGGATTGCCTTGCAACAACCATCCAACCGAAGGACTGTCGCCCATTTTGATCACGCCTTTGAGTTGCGTGTTGAAGAACTCGCCCAGCGCGCCGCGTCCTGCGATATGCGCCGCAACAAATTCCTTGTTTCCCCACTCGCCTGATTGATTGCCGCCGACAAACCAGCCGCGATATGTCGCATTGGCTTCGATCATCCAGAGCTTCGGATGATGTTGCTCGATGTAGTTGTACGCATCCACGCTCCACATCTTGTTCGGCCCGCCAATCCAATACACGCGAAGCTTGGGCAAAATGTCGGGCGCGTCGTGCAGCGCTTGTGCGATGTCTTCGAGGCCGCCCCACACCAAGACGTGCAGCGGTCGCGCATCCTTGCGCCGCGCACTTTTGACGATCCACTCGGAGCCTTCCGTCGGTGCGCCGACGCCTGCTGCGCCGGGACTTTCGAGCGCGCCTTCTTTGGTAATCGCACGCAAAGCATCCGGCGTCGGATAGTGCGGCGAATAGGTTTTCAGATTTGGATAATCGCGTTCGTAATGCTGGATGACTTCGAGAATGTGCTCTTTGCGACCGGGGCCGTAAGGCGACGAAATCAGACCTTCCAACTCAAAGCGATCAGCATAGACGAGCAGATGCACCAGAGACTGAAAGTCATCAGGATCGGTGCCACCGATGTCAGTTGAAACCAGCACGCGAGGACGTGGCGGAGTCTGTGCGATCACATTTGCAACGGTCGCGCACAGGATGACCAGCAGGAAGTGAATCAGGCAGTTTTCCGTATTTTTCATCATCACTTGAAAATTTTCATCGCCCCTTAATTGCTGGCCGCGCGGACATTCAAAATCACACGCCGATACGAAGTCAGCGCAGGCATACCATTATCAGTAACAGCCAGAATGATGTGCGCGATGCCCGTTGGACACGGTCTGTTCATCGGTCGCCAAATGGGACGGCACGCCGCTGTAGCCGTGACCGTAGCTTTGGCGGCGTTGCCTTGCGCAATCTTTACGGCTGCCATATTCGTTCGCGGAACAAATCCGGCTTCCTCGTAATGAAACCATTGATAGCTGAGTTTGTTTCCGTCCGGGTCTTTGCTGGCACTCGCGTCCAGCGGCACGGGCTTACCGACATCCACATCAAGCGTAATCGGTGCTGTGCCGTCTTTGCCATTCACGATGACGACAGGGTTGTGGTTTGCCTGTGCGTACGGCTTGATGGTCCAATCCATCCGCGCGGCAAATTCCTGCTGAAAGGCGTTGCGCCAGCGCCAGATTGTGGCTTGATCGGAAATGTAGGTTTTGCCGTCAATGCCAATGACGGCATCTTGCGAAGTGACGCGCCCAAACAGATCACCGCCCTGTGTCCACATCGGATGCGCCTCGCCATACGGTTGTCGCCAGATGTAACGCCCACTCCAGCCGCCCCAGCTTGGATTGCGATAACTGTTCAGGCCATTGTTTGTCAGGCCAAGAAACGCGGGCGTATCGCCCTCCATAATGAACGCGAAGTGTGGATAAAGTTTGCCGAGCGGCCCTTTGGCACGAATGTTGGTTTCGAGCCATTCATTCGTCACCGTGCTGCCATCTGCGCCTTGACCGTTGCGGTAATAAGCATCGCCGCTGATACCCGTCCACGTGGCGTAAAGATATTCGCCGCTATCGGGGCTGCTCGGTTTGCCGATGTAATGCAGATGGGGGAATTCGCGCCGAATCCACGGCCCGGCGTCATCCTGATCGGAGATGGCATAGACTCTGAGTTTCGCAATGAGCTTGTCCACCTCGGCAGGCGAACGGGTTGCCCGCATGTGTTGCAAGGCCTGCGCCAAAGTGTTCGCGCCACCCCAGACTGAAATCCAAAGCGGGCGCGGATCATTTTTGTCTGCCGCCCGAATAATGGCCTCTGCGCCCGGCGACATTTTGTCTGGCCCAACCGCCGCCATGCCGTAAGCCAGTTGACCGGACATCACCATCGCGTCCAGTTGCGCAGCTTCCGGCCAACCCGTCGCGTGTTTGAGCAGATTGGCGCGCACTTCGCCATAAGCTGCCACAATCTTTTTCATCGGCTCCATCTGCACTTTATTTTTCTGCCACGTCGAAGTCGTCGCTACCAACGCTTCAAAATCCAATTCGTTGGCATACAGCAACAAGCGCACGAATGACATTTGATCGTCGGGTTCGTTGCCCATATCGGTCAACACGATGACGCGCGGTTTGCCCGTGAAGTCATCTACGAAATTCGGTGGCAACGGCTGCCCATTGGCTGTCAAGGCGAAGAACAAACCAATTGCGATTCCTGACCAGCGGTTTACCAACATTCTCTTTCGGGGATTCATTCGGAGATTCCTTTCAACTTTGCGGATTACGTGCGCCCAACAGTCTGAATTGCCCGGCGGCCTGATGACGGCACCAGAATTCGCCATCTTCGCCATCTTCGCCATCTTCGCCATCTTCGCCATCTTCGCCATCTTCGCCATCTTCGCCATCTTCGCCATCTTCGCCATCTTCGCCATCTTCGCCATCTTCGCCATCTTCGCCATCTTCGCCATCTTCGC
>JAEUQN010000324.1 GCA_016789725.1 Blastocatellia bacterium
CGTGCATTTGTATTGTTGTATCCAATGTCATCGTTTTCGCGGATCACGCGACCATCCGGCCCGATCAATGTCACGTAGGGGTCAAATTCCGTTGCTTGCACTGCAATGGAAAAGAATTGCCCCGGCTGAGTATCGAACGTATAACGCACCGCAGCCGCACCGTAGCCTGTAACGGATAAACAATTGCTCGCCGACAATGTCCCGCTGATCGTCGCGCCCAAAGCGAGTTTGGGAGTTTCAGCACAAATCTCCGCCGCGCCACGTTGAATGATACGCAGGTTATGCCCCGCCACAAAAATCAGGCCGGAGCGTTTGGCTCCGCTCGTATTTGGTGCGACCGTAAAATTCACAGTCGCATCGCCCTGCCCTTGCACGTTTTGCAGGGTGATCCAATTCACATTGCTGCGCGCCGTCCACGAACAATCGCTGATGTCGTTGACAAAAATCTGTACCTTCGCCGCACCGCCTGCGCTTTCCACAATTTGCTTTTTATGCGACAGCGAGTACTGACAGCCCTGCCCGGTTAAGTGCCGCGCGACCGCTTCCATCGTGATGTCGAAACGACCATACGAATCCAAACCATTCGGAGTCTGACACGCCGATTCGCCGCCCAGTAATTGTCCGATCAGCTTGGGATCGGATGCGCTGCCCATCCATAAACCTCCACCTGAGGAGCCGGGTTCCGTGATGCCGATGTTCCAACGCACGGCATGAAAGTTGTCGCAAAACTCCGGCGGCAAATAGGAAGGACACGTATTCGTGACGATACGACCAAACGAAATCCGTTTGTAATCAGCCGCCGGGTGATGAATGCTTGTGACATTTGTATTGGCCGTTGGCACCGCCGTTGTCCAGCCTGAAAACCGCACCCCCGCAGGCACAGGATTTTTGATGCGTAAGAGCGTAAAGTCGCTCACGTCGGAGGTCTGCAATACCTCCGCGCTGTAGGTGACGTTGCTGTCGGGATTGCTGCTCGCCGTATCAAAAAACCAATGAAAGCGGGTGCTATTCGCCGTGACACCATTATCAATGCAATGATTCGCCGTCAGGAAATACGGCGTCCCGCTGTTTTTCGTGTCATTCAGCAAAACACCCGAACAAACATATTCGCCATCGGGTTGATGGAATTGCACCATCGCTACGGACTTGGCGGTCTCGCTCCACTCGGCTGTGACGTCTTCATTACAACTCTCGGCATCTTCCACCTGAGCTTGTTGCGTAGCGGTATTTGCGCTTTTTGGATGACGAAAGATATGGCTGATCTGATCAATTTCAAGGCGTACTGAAACGGCTTTCGCGGCATCTTTGCCAGTCCGAATAAACAGTTCAATCACGGCTTCGCCGCCGGAAATGGGCGGCGTCCAGAGAGGAGATGATCCATTGCGATATGGCCCATAAAATTCTTTAGGATTACTCGCAGCATAAACAAACACGCTGGCATCGGAAGGAATTTCGAGGCGATTCAAATGCAATCGGATTTGCACCGCTCCTTCGCTTGCGACACGCAAAGATTTGACTTCGCCCTCGGTCATCGCAACGGTCGAACTTTGCGCGACTACGTTCAGAACCTGCGGCAAACTGCGCGTGACGCCGATCTTGAGCTTCCTGGATTTTTCGCGTTGCTCCATTTCCTGCGCCGTCGGAGCAGGCAGGCTGTATTTTTTGAAGGATTCAATCTTCAGATTGGTCGAGCGATGAATCTGTGGTGCTTCCTTGCGCTCCGCCAGTTTGGTCAGCGAAGGCGTGGCTTCCGCTTTCGGCGCGGCAGGTTTTGTCCAACCAGAGATGCTGATTTGCGCCAAAGAGGGAGAGAACCAGGCACACGCCAGTCCAAGAAAAAGACCAAAGAAAATCCGTTGCGAGGAAAACAGAATCATTTCGCGCATAGCTGTGTACTAAAAATTTCTGAGAGCAAAGGTGCCAAGGATAACGGGGGCGGGGACGGCTCAGGAACTATAGCATTTTCCGCATCCAGTTCCGAGCCTAAAAACTGCGGATAAATTGACGCGTGACCTCTTTCAAATACGCATACGAAGGAATGATGAACATCACGGGCTGCATCATTGAGTAGTCAAATTCCGTGTTGATGACAGTCTTCAGTTTGAATTTCTGCTTCGGAATGCTGGGACGAAAACAATTGTCCAATTCGCTGAACGATGACAGCAATCCCGCGCCAAAGGCTTTGATCTCGCTGCCTTCCTCGATCAAGCCGAATTCAACTGTCCACCAGTAAAGTCGGCCTAATTCGATCAATTGTTGTTCGTCTGCGATGCGTGCGCCGTAGCCCACAAGCGCAGAAAAGTCGGCGAAATCAGGATTTGTGAACGTCGGAATATGACCAATGGCTTCGTGTACGATGTCGGGTTCAGGCGTGTAATCAGGCCGCGAATGATGGCGCACGTATTGCGTGCAAAGCATCGTGCGTTTTTCCAACCGGCTCAGAAAAGCGCGTGTTTCGACTAAGCCTTCAATTGGCGCGAGACGATAGCCAGTGAAGTAATTCAGTTTGTTGCTCAAATGGCGAAGCTGTGGAATTTCATCGGCAGTCATGCCTAAATCCTGCTTCGCTTGTAAGTAGAACGAACAGGCGCGGCGTTGCTGAACTTCTTCCAATTGCGTAAACACAGAATGCCAAACGTCCAGTTCTTCCTTGGTGTACATCACATCAGGAATAACGTGGAGCGGATCGTGCCGATAATTGGCGGCGAGTTCGGCAATGTAATTGCGGCGGGCGCGATAATCAGAGTCGTGCGCACCGGGATGATCTATCGGCAAGGTGCTGATTTCCGCAAAGCCGACCTCTTCGGTGAGGTAATCGTTTCTGGTGATCGTGGCACTGGATACTGCTTTCATACCGATCTCCTTCCAAGCAAAAGGCAAAGGGCAAAAGGCAAATATCAAAAGGGCGGCACTTTATTTTTTTCAGATAAAAATAGTCTTTCTTCCGAAGTAACTTTTGCCTTTTGATGTTTGCCTTTTGCCCTTTGATTTACGCCGTCAGGCGTATGGCTTCGACCGCCGCCGGGTTATCCAGCGCGGTTAAGTCGCCTGCATTTTCGTTCAAGTACGCCGCGCGAATCACCCGTCGCATCACTTTGCCGTTGCGCGTTTTTGGCAAGGCCGGAACAAAGAACACGCGTTCCGGCTGCAACGGCTTGCCCATCTCGGCAGCGATCAGATATTTTAATTCCGCAGCGAGTTTGTCGTTCGCTTCAGACCCTGTTTGCAACACACAAAATACGACCATCGCACTTCCCTTCTTTTCGTCAGGAATGCCGATGGCGGCGGCCTCTACGACTGCCGGGTGATTCACGAGAATGGATTCGACTTCAGCAGGGCCAACGCGTTTGCCTGCAATTTTCAGCGTGTCGTCGCTGCGGCCAAGAATCAACCAGTGATCGTCTTCGTCGCGCAACGCCCAATCACCATGCACCCAAACGTTTTCAAAGCGTGACCAGTACGTTTGTAAATAGCGTTCATCGTCCTGCCAAAAGCCCCGCGCCATCCCGATCCACGGCGCACGAATGACAAGCTCGCCGACCGCATTGCGCACGGAATTGCCGTTTTCATCCACGACATCCGCCGCAATGCCAAGACACGGCGCAGCGAATGAACACGGCTTGATCGGCAACAACGGATTGCCCATCAAAATGCCACCCGAAATTTCTGTGCCACCCGAGTAATTGATGATCGGAATTCGTTTCTGGCCAACCTTCTCAAACAACCACCACCACGGATCAGGATTCCACGGCTCGCCCGTTGAAGCCAGAATGCGCAGGTTCGACAGATCGTGCCGCGCGGGCAATTCATCGCCCTGCGTAGCCAGCGCGCGAATCAACGTCGGCGAAATGCCGAGGACGTTGACCTTGTGTTTCGCAGTGAAATCCCACAGCCGATCTGCCGCCGGAAAATCCGGTGCGCCATCGTATAGCACAATCGTCGCGCCC
>JAEUQN010000325.1 GCA_016789725.1 Blastocatellia bacterium
GTTGAGAAATTCACACTTCCGGGTGGCGACGGAATTACTTACATCATAAGCGCAAAACAATGGAATTTGATGCACTTTACGGTAACAGGAATGTACACCGACGGGACTGACGCACAAGGTTTGACGATCAAGCTGACCAAGCTTGGAAGCGAAAAAGCGTTGGCAACAGCGAGCCCGGGTGAAGAGATTGAATACCAATTTGACAAGGACGGAGATCGCGTCATCACCGTCATGAATCCAGGCAAACGTAGAGCGAACATTACGCTGAATGTATCTATCAATCGGTAGTAAGTGTGACCGATTGAAGATAAGCATAGTTTGTTTTCAGTCGGTCACCTTCTTTATGTACGGAGGTTAGAATAATGAAAAACTATTATCTGGTACTCTTTGCCATATTCGTATTTTTAGCAGGTTGCACTACAAATTCAGTTACACCCGCAAGTCAAACAACAACTACAGCCAATACAACAACGTCACCTATTGCAGAGAATAAAGCAGTAACAACTCCGGCAAATACAACCCCTCTAGCGGCAGCCATTTCAATTGAAACATTTACTGAGTTTCCTCCCGAAATTGACGGTTGTTCCTGTTATCTTTCGGCGAATAAAAGTGACTTTGACGCACAAAAATATATTTATGCCGATAATTATCAAGATACCGGCTTTATGAAAATAAATGGAGCGATGGTCAAGTTCGAGAAAGTAGATGAAAAGGAAGTTTCGCGCGATCACTGGATCAAAAAATTTGACAGCAAAGAGTATGCCATCGTCCTTGATATAACTAAATCTGGCAAAGTCGGCCCGTTTCTGCAAAAAGGCACAATTAGCTTAACCAGGAAAAAGGGGGAGACAATTATTAAAGATTTTACCGGTGAATGTGGCTGTTAGCCATCACCTTTATATGGGGAAAAGTTATGAAAAAGATACTAAGCAAAAGTTTCGCCACGGCGCTCATCACTTTGTTAGTGTGTTTATTTGCTTTTGCACAAACACCAAAACGGATTGATTTTGCCAAAGAAGGCTCACCCGCATTGGTGTGGGAAGAACGAGTCGCCGCCAATAGCAGCAAATCGTTCATCTTCTATGCAAAAAAAGGACAAAAGCTAACCTTGAGCATGATTGACGATACGAACCAAGGTTCGATGGATTTGGGCAAAATCTCGATTGAGCCGAACGCTGATCCTCTTGAAATGGTTATTGAAGTTACCAAAGATTATACGTTCAGTGTTTCCAACAACAGCAAGAAATCAACCAGTTTTCGTATCTTTATTACATTAGAAGATGCGAAACCAGCAGCCAAAGCATCCACGCCAAAACCAACTGATCCAGGCAGCGTCAGAGTTCAATTTGCCAGAGGTGAATCCTCGGTATCGTTGACAAAAACAATTGCGCCTAATGGTTCACTTGATTTCCTCATTAATGCCAAAAAAGGGCAGATGATGAGTTTTACCATTGGCTACGATTTCAAAGACAGCGATGTCGAAGCGTTCTTGACAGAACCCGGCCTGCAAGACATTTCGCTTCAGTCAGGCCCAAAAGAACCGAACGAATTTAAGATTAAGAAAACCGGTGATCATCGCCTGACAGTGAACAATACAACCAGAAAAAAGATAACGATTACGCTCTATCTGGATATTAACTAAATTACCTGAACTACAGAGGATCAAATGAAAAAACTAATTACACTCACCATTAGTTTAGCTGTCATCAGCTTACTTATTTATGCGCAACCTGCTTTCTGGCAAAAAGTACCAGGCAAAGCCACAGACATTAGTGTCGGCGCGAATGGCGCAATCTGGGTGATTGGGGACGACGCTCAAACCGGCGGTTCCAGCATCTTTCGGTGGGATAAAACCACCAGCAAATGGAATAAAGTACCGGGCAGCGCAACCAGAATTTCAGTGGATAGCGATGGCAATCCCTGGGTTGTTCAAGCGGAGGGCGGCATTTTCCGCTTTGATGGTGCGAAATGGGAAAGAATGCCTGGAAAGGCGATGGATATTGGGGTTGGTGCAGATGATTCGATCTGGGTGATCGGCGCGGCTGCGCCTGCCACCAATGGAGGGATATTTCGCTGGGCGAGAGGGACGTGGGAAAAGATTGACGGGGCCGCTACAGAAATTGCCGTGGCGAAAGATGGCACTGTGTGGGTCATCAATATGAATTCCGACATTTTCCGGCGCGTGAACAATAAATGGGTCAAAGTTGGTACTGATATGCTGGATGTCGGAACCGGCGCTGATGGTTCAGTCTGGGCGACAACGCAGGGCTACGACATTATGAAGTGGAATGGAAATGGCTGGAACAAAGTGGACGGGAAAGCGACTCGCGTTGCTCCTGACCCCAAAGGCAGTCCGTGGGTGATCAACGCGAACTTTGATATATTCTTTCGCCGAAATTAGGCTTACTGCATCTTCATAAAAAAGGGCAGTAGCGACGTGCGAACTGAAACGCTCCTACGTCGCTACTGCCCTTTGCCTTCCACTCAATGTGACTACGCCAACGTCACACGATTGGTCGCTTTCTCGCGCGAACGATCAAAGTACATCACCTGCCCGCTGCGATACGCATCCACGCCCAACCGAATTGCGACCATCGCCTTGTAGCCCAAATCCACATCGAAATGCACGGCTTCTTGGCCGCGAACCGCGTTGATAAAGTTGGCTTGGTGATTCGCTGTCCAGGGTTTGCCTTGATACTCGCTGCCAATTTCGATCACTAATTCGTCAGCATTATATTTTTTCTTGAATTCGTCGCGGTACGGACGTTCAGGCTGGATACGGACTTTTGCGCCTTCCAGATACATCGTGCCTTTGGTGCCGCGAATCAGTTGCGGCTGGCCGTTCGCAAAGCCTGTCGCGTTCAGCATCGAAGAGCCAATCAAAATCGCGTATTTGCCTGGGAATTCAATCGAAGTGAAATAGGTGTCGGGCACGTCGCGGATGTCGCCATCCACAGGCGAGTAAATACCACCGCCAGCCATCACGCGCGTTGGGAATTCAGGTTGGCCAATCGCAATCATAATCGGCGACAAGCGGTGATAGAACAGATCGGTCGCAATGCCGCCGGAATAATCCCAATACTTACGCCAGCGGAAGAAACGGTCTTTGTCGAACGGGCGTTTTTTCGCGTAACCGAGGAACGCTTTCCAATCAATCGTCTTTTCGTTCGCTTCCGTGTCCGGGTCAATCGTGTAGTAATTCCACTCCCCAATCGGTGTTTGCCGAGCGTAACTTGTCGAAGCCCACAACACTTTGCCAATCGCGCCTTCCGCAATCACGTCGCGCGCTTTCCAGTATTGCAAATCCGAAGCGTGCTGGCTGCCGACTTGAAACGCGAGCTTGGTTTCGGCGACTTTGCGAGCGAGATCGCGCGCTTCGTCAATCGTGTATGTCATCGGCTTTTCGAGGTAAACATGTTTGCCTTGATCCATGGCTGCGATGGCGTTGCGTGCGTGCCAGTGATCGGGCGTGGCGATGAAAACAGCGTCAATGTCTTTGCGCGCACAAAGCTCACGATAATCGTGATGAATGTTTTTGTCTTCGACGCCGGTTTGTTTTTGTCCGCGCTTTTTGTTTTTGTCGTAGATGTCGCAGATCGCCACGCATTGCACATCGCCCTGTTCCTTCTGGCGTTTGAAGGCGTAACTCGTGTGCGCCCCCATCCGTCCGCCCATTCCGATGAAGCCGAAGTTGATGCGGTCATTGGCTCCCAGCACGCGACGTTTGGAGGTATCAATGGCGGGCGCTTCGATGATTGGTTCAGCGTTAGCTCTGACAATCGTTGAACCTGCGGTCAAGGCGGCGGCGCTCAGAGTAGATT
>JAEUQN010000326.1 GCA_016789725.1 Blastocatellia bacterium
CCAGAGCGCGATTACAAAAACGCTCTGATGACCATCACCGTCTATAACCCAAGCTGCTGATCCAGTTTTCTACGGGTCAGCAGCCATTTTATTTGCCGCGTGTTCGCTGCTCTTCACGGGGCCAGCCCGATGCGCCGCAGCAAGTCGGCAAAACGTGGGTCTGGGCGCAAGCGGTCAAACTGCGGCTCTACTTTGAGGTAGGAGAGATTGCTGTCGCGCTCGGCGAAGGCTTTTTCCAGTTGTGCGAACGCCTGCTCCGGCTCGCCCAAGCCCACGTAGATTCTGGCGAGGTGATAGGGCGAGACATACTTGTCTTTGGCTTCCTCCTGCAACGCGGCAAGCAGCTTCTGCGCCTCGCGGCGCTGGCCTGAAACGGCATACAAATAACCGAGTTGGCCCCGCAGGTCAGACCCCTCCAAGGTCTTGCTTTTCTGCATTTCCGCGAGGGCCTCTCCATAGCGCCCCTGCTGCAGATAGGCCAGGCCGAGCATGGCGCGCGTGTCTTCGTGGTTCGGGCTTATTTCCAGCGTCTTTTGCAGTTGCGCGACGGCTTGTTCATATTGGTGCGCGTAATAGTAATGCCAGCCCAGATGGAAGTTTATCCCAACAGCGAGCGGGTCAAGCGCCAGGGCGCGCTGGCTCTCTGCCAGTGATTCCCCGAAGCGGCCCTGCGACATCCAATAGTGCGAGTACCAATGGTGCGCACTGACATCGTTCGGATTGAGTGTGAGGGCGCGCTGAAGGTTTCGCTCGGCAGCCTGCCAGTCCCAATCTTGAGACCTGGCGATCAAACTCAGCGCGATATAAGCGCTCGCCAGCGTGTCATCCAGCTCCACTGCCTTTAACGCGGCGTCCTTCGCCTTCGCGTAAGCTTCTTTGGGCGTAATCGCGGAAGCCGTTCTGACAGACGCAGCACGGGCATAGGATTCGGCCAGTCCGGCATAAGCCGCACCGAAACGCGGGTCTTTCTCAATCGCCTGCTGAAAATACTCCCGGCTATTCTTGGCGCGCGAGGCAGCAATGTTGCTGAGGGCGTAACGCCCCTTCAAATAGAGTTCGTAGGCTTCGGCATTCTCGGTGCCGCGCTTCGTCAAGCGCTGTTGCGCCTCACCGCTCAGCTGCAGCCGTAACTTCTCTGCAATCTCACGCGCCAGTTCCGCCTGCACCGCCGACAAATCAGACTTTTTGTGATTGTACTGCGCCCCCCACAGATGGCTGTTGTCACGCACGTCTACTAACTCGGCGCTGACAAGCAAATCATCGTCGCGCTGCGTCACTTTGCCTGTCAGCACGGCACGCACGCCGAGTGCATTCCCGGCAGCTTGCGCATCCGTTTCCTTGCCTTTGTAGCGAAAGACCGCACTGCGCGACATCACTTTGAGTTGGGGCAATTGTGCGAGTTTGTTGATGAGATCGTCCGTGACGCCGTCCGAAAGGTATTCTGTGTCAGGATTCGCGCCTACATTCACGAAGGGCAAAACCGCCAGCGAATCAATGGCTCGTGGCTGGAAGAAGTTGAGGTAGACAACTACGGCCACAACTGCAAGCAAGAGCACGGCTGCAAGCATCCCTCCCAGCTGGCGACGACTGAGCGCACCGAAAACAGTTTGTCGCTGAGTCGTTATCGCGGCTTGCTCATTCGGGCCGGTGATTTCCGCTCTCGCCGGGGTAGGCGTGATGGCGTTGTTAAGCTTGGGCACTGTTGCGTCGGACGCGCGATCCAATCGCCGCTGCAATTGTTTGAGGTCATCAAGCAAATCCAGTATGCGTGCGTATCGCGCCTCCCGCTCCTTTTGCAGTACCCGTAAGAGAATTTGCTGAAGCTCCGGCGGTGCAGCAGATTCGGCCAGCGGCGCGGGTTCATCGCGCAAAATGGCGGCAATAATTTCACTTACAGTTGCGCCCGTGAATGGTGCGTGGCCCGCTACCATCTCGTAGAGCATCACGCCCAGGCTGAAAATATCTGTGCGCGCATCTACTTTTTCGCCGCGCGCCTGTTCGGGCGACATATAACGCGGCGTGCCCAGGACAACACCCGTATCGGTGCTGTTCTGGATGAGCGGCGTGGCTTGTGAATCAAGGGGAGAGGTGGAAGGTTCTGCCAGCTTTGCAAGACCGAAGTCCAGAACTTTGACTAATCCATCACGGCGCACCATGACATTCTCCGGTTTAATGTCACGATGGATGATGCCTGCCTCGTGCGCGGCGGCAAGTGCGGCGGCCACTTGGATGATCACCTCAATCATTTCCGCCAACTCCATCTGAGGCGCTTGTGTCATCCGCTGGCGCAAGGTCTGGCCTTCGACATATTCGGTTACGATGTAATGCGTATTACTGGCTTCCATCGTGATTTCGCCAATGTCGTAGATGACCAGGATGTTAGGATGATTGAGCGCCGAAGCCGTCCGTGCTTCTTGTGCGAAGCGCCGGATGCGCTCACTGTTGTTCGTAAATTCAGCCGGTAATAATTTGATCGCCACTTTGCGGTGCAATCGGGTGTCGAGCGCGAGATGGACTTCGCCCATTCCGCCTTTGCCCAACGACGATTGCAATTGATATGGGCCAATTTGTGGAGGAGCGACAACGGGGAGGTGTAAGGTTGTCGTAGATAACTCGTCAGAGATTTTTTGCGCGGCAATTTCCAGCGCCAGAGTTTCAAGAAAATGATCGCCTGAGTCTTCGTCAGCTAGTAATGCTTCCACCTCACCGCGCAACTGCTCATCGTCTGCGCAAGCTTCGTCAAGATACGCTGCACGCGCTTCGGGCGCGTAACTCAAGACTTGATGAAACAGCGCCTCAACTTGCTGCCAGCGATCTTTATTCACTCGCCGCCTCCTCCGTCAGGTAGCGCCGCAGCCAGGTTTTGGCAAACCGCCAATCGCGGCGCACGGTTTTTTCGGAAAGCCCCAACGCCCCGGCAATCTCTTCTTCCGTTAACCTCGCAAAAAAACGCATCTCAACGATGCGACACTTGCGTTCGTCTAGTTTAGCAAGTGCGCTTAGTGCTTCATCCAACGCCACAAAATTTTCATCTTGCCCTGCGCCAAGCACCATCGCTTCCTCCAATGAAACTTGCTGCGCGCCACCGCCACGTTTTTGATAACCACGTTCACGCGCAAAATCCACGAGGATGCGCCGCATCAACTGTGCGGCAATGCCGAAGAACTGCGCGCGGTTTTGCCACTGCACAGCTTGCGCATCAATCAATCGCACATAAGCTTCGTTAATGAGCGCAGTAGCCTGCAACGTATGGCCTACACGCTCCTGGCGCATATAGCGTCGTGCCATCCGACGCAGTTCTTCATAGACAAGCGGGATTAATCTCTCCAGTGCAGTACCCTCTCCGGCATTCCACGCTAAAAGAAGCTGTGTAACTTCGTGCGTCTGAGTATTTTGCATACTTGGTTTTCCCCTACCCGTGCCTCAAAGTATACATGGGATTAGCAGAAAAGTAAGTCCTGCATTACCACTGTGTAGTAATGCGTTAAGTAGGATGTACTGCAAGAAAGAGCTTGATCGAAAAGGAGAACTATTCTCCTCATTGCCAGTAATTACGATCCAGTGTCCGATAGTTCACTGCTTCCGCGATATGGTCGCTCGTGACTTGCTCAACACCTAGCAAATCCGCAATCGTCCGGCTCACTTTCAAAATCCGATCATAGGCACGCGCTGACAATCCGTATTTCGTGATCGCGCGTTCCAGCATCGTTTGGGT
>JAEUQN010000327.1 GCA_016789725.1 Blastocatellia bacterium
GTTGCAGATCGCCGGTGCGGACTACGCCTGCGGGCAAAATTGTGTTGCCACTCGCCACCGCTTTGACGACTTCTTCGGGCGACATTTGATATTGCCGCAGCTTGTCGGGATCGGCGCGAATGATGACAGTGCGTTGATTGCCTCCGAAAGGCGGAGGCGCGGATACGCCGGGCAAGGTTGAAAATACAGGACGAATGCGATTGAGCGCCAAATCCGAAATCTCGCCCAAATCGCGCGTCTCGCTCGAAAACGTCAAATAGCCAGTCGGCACGCTGCCCGCGTCATAACGAACGACGAACGGCGCAACAGTACCCGGCGGCATGAAGGCGCGCGACCGTTCGACGTACGAGACAACTTGCGCGAGTGCTTGACTCATATCCGTGCCGGGATGAAAGAAAATTTTCACCAATCCCGCACCCTGAATGGATTTTGATTCGACGTGTTCGACGCCGCTGATGTAGAGAAAGTGATACTCGTAATAGTTCACGAGAAAGCTTTCCATCTGCTGCGGATCCATTCCGCCGTACGGTTGTGCGACGTAAACAACCGGCAAATTCAAATTCGGAAACGTGTCCACCGACATGCGTGTGAACGCGAGCGACGACAACAGCGCAATGCCGATGACGGCGACAAGAATTGTGATGGGGCGGCGGAGTGCCAGGTTGATGAGCCACATAATTAATGTGAAGTAGTCGGTAGTCGGTAGTCGGTAGTCAGTAGAAAGGCAAACTCCCAACTACCGTCTACTGTCTATCGTCTACTGTCTACTCATTTGAGCATTTCCAAAAACGGTTGCAGATCGCCGTTCGCTTTCGCTTGTGATAGCAAGGCGCGCCACACGCTGAGCTTCGCCAAGGCGTCTTCGACTTCGGCTTGCGCGAGCAAGCGTTGCGCGTCGGCGACTTCGGTGACGGTGGCGAGTTCGGCTTGGTAGCGGGCGCGAATCCGCAATTCAGTTTCCTGCGCGGCCTTGAGTTGCAGCGGTGCGTTCGCGGCAAATTTGCGCGCGGCATCCAGCATCACTTTCGCTTTCGCCTCGCTCGCTTTCAGGCGTTGCAACGTTTGATCGTAACGCGCTTGTTCAGCAGTGAAGTTGAAGCTTTGGATTTTCTTTTTGGCGCGCAAACCAAAGATGTCAGTCGGCGAAAAAGTCAGGGACAAACCCGTCGCCCAATTTGCCGTGTCGGGATAAAAACCGCGCGTGTATCGCAAGCTGCCGTCCACAAACGCACCGCTGCCGCGAGCGAAGAGCGATGACTGCCAATTGAATTTCGGATAGTAACTGCGCGCTAACACGTTTTGCCGCGCGCGAATCGTATCCAGCAGCGATTGTTGTGCGAGCGCGAATGGATGTTGTGCAACGTTTGTCGGTGCGAGGGGTTTGGCTGGGGGCAATTCCAGCAAGCTGCGCGCCTCAATCGTCAATGGCGCACCCGCTTGCCCAATCGCTTCGGCAAGCGTCGCGCGGGCGAGTGCTGCGGTTTGCTCGGCTTGAATCAATTGATTGCGCGCCGCAGCTAAATCAACGTCCGTGCGCGAAGCGTCTGCGCCGGGACGCAATTGATTGTCTACCAGAACGTGAACGGCTTTGGAAAAAATCTCCATGCGCTCGACGTTCGCTTGGGCAATGCGTACAGCTTGATCGGACGCGAGACACGCAAGAAACGCATCGGCAGCGGTGGCGGCTACGTCGAGCCTTGTCACAGCGATTTGGGCATTGGCTTGTTGACTGGTCGCGCGCGCCAAATCCACTTGGGCTTTGCGTTGGCCGAAATCGAAAGGCTCATACGAAACCAGGATGCCGGTCGCACTGCCGAACGCGCTGGCAAAATTGCTTGTGCCAAGCGCCGGGCCGGGAATGCTGGGCAGAACGGATTGCGGCAAGATCAAGCCAAAGACGTTGTTGCGGCTGGCGATGTTTTGTTGCCAGAGGAAATCCACTTTCGGTTGCAATGCGATGCGGGCAAGGTCAACGCCTGCTTCAGCGGCTTGTGTTTGGGCTTGCGCGGCGCGAATCGCCGGATAGTTTTGCAAGGCAGTTTCAACGGCCATCTCCAGTTTGAGAGATGTTGTCGGTTGGTTCTCTTGCGCCCAGCAACTGACGAAAGCAAACAGCAGTAACAGATGCAGCGAAATGTAGGACGGGGCGTTGCCCTTCAAGGCGGAAATCTCCTTTACAGAGTTTGGAAGCGAAATGCAGCTGTCAGCAGCAAAGGTTGTAGCTCCGAAGAAGCTCCCGTTGCTTAGCCCTCACCGTTGACAAAAACTTTGCCCTTGCCATAGTATCGAATTTCGATTCGGATTTTGATTCGAGTTTTGATTCGAGCTTCGATACTATACACGGAGGGGTTATGGATGACAAGGACTTGTACTCAGGTTTGATTCGGCTGCACGTTTTGCATCACGCTTGTCAGGAACCGATCTTCGGCACGGGCATCATTGAAGAACTCGCGCGTCACGGCTATCGCCTCAGTCCCGGCACGCTCTATCCACTGCTGCACGGGTTGGAGAAAAAAGGCTACTTGCAATCGTATGAAGAAACCGAGCGACGCCAAAACCGCCGCGTTTATCGTGCGACGGACAAAGGACACAAGGCTCTTGCTGCCGCCAAAGTAAAAGTTCATGAACTGTTTTCAGAATTGCTGGAAGACGAACCGCCCAAAGACCTCACATCACGCAAAGCCGCCATCACCCCAGACCCGATGCACGAGTTGGCGATACAGTTAAAAGTGACGACTCTGCCCTCATTGCGGCAAGGCGTAAGTAAAGTCAAAGACCCGAAGGCACAGGCCTTGCTCGAAGCCTCGGCTGCTGTTGTCGAAGGGTTGATTAAAGCCTTCGATCATTACGAAAAGAAACGCAAAGGGTAATCATGAAATCTTAAATCCTGAAACACGCCTTCGCATTGTTTACGGTCAAAAGGAAACTTGTATGAAGCTGCCAGAAAGACTTTTTGCCACAAACGCGCCGACAGCAGTAATTCTCATCCGACTGATCGTTGGCGCAGTTTTTCTTTCCGAAGGAATTCAAAAGTTTCTCTTTCCTGGGGAAAATGGCGTCGGGCGTTTCGCCAAAATCGGCATCCCTGCGCCGGAAGTGATGGCTCCGTTCGTGGGCGTAGTAGAAATCGTTTGTGGCGCGCTCGTCCTGCTGGGATTGCTCACACGACTGGCGGTGATCCCGCTCATCATTGATATGCTGGTGGCTATCCTCTCCACCAAGATTCCTATTTTATTGGGGCACAGCTTTTGGGGGTTCAGTCTGCGCACGCTTCCTTATTACGGGTTCTGGGGCATGGCGCACGAAACGCGCACAGACTGGTCAATGTTGCTCGGCTCGCTCTTTTTGCTGCTCGTTGGGGCAGGCGCTTGGTCATTAGATGCGCGCCTGTTCGCACGGGCTGACAGGAAAGTATGAGTGGAACAGCGCGAGATGAATCCGAATCCTCTGATGCCACAACGACACCAGCTTCACTCAGGCAAGTGGCCTGGCTTTTCCTGAAACTTGGTGCGACTGCGTTTGGCGGCCCGGCAGCGCATGTTGCAATGATGGAGGATGAAGTAGTCAGACGCCGTCGGTGGTTCTCACGAGAAGAATTTCTGGATTTGCTAGAGCCTGTAATTAACTTTAAGGTAAAAGAACCAATGAGTTAGCTTTTTGCCTTGTACTTTATGCTAAGGTTTTC
>JAEUQN010000328.1 GCA_016789725.1 Blastocatellia bacterium
GCCGACACTCGCTTCACCATCAGCAATCTCGGCCCTCAAACCGCTTTCGTCCACGTCTTCTTCATTGATGGTGCGAGCTGTCAGCCCACCGATCAGTTCCTGTGTCTGACCGCCGGAGCCAGCTATGCCGGCAAAGCCTCGGAAACCGATGGCGAGACGACCGGCTGGATTCTGGCCCTGGCCGTCAATCAGCAAGGCGTCCCCGTTCAATTCAATCATCTGATCGGCAATGCCTTTGTCAACGACGGCGAGTATGTGGACACCTACGCGGCAGAAGGCTTCGCCGCGCGCTCACCGAATGTGGCGGCCATTCAGGGAGCGACGGCCTTGTTGTTCTTTGATGGCGTGGGCTATGACGCGGTGCCGAATCTCCTGGCGACGGAAGTGCAAAGCCCGGTGAATGCGCCGCAGCAGCGTGTGGTGACGGTCGGGATGCGCGGCGATTTGAATGCGAGCGCGCTGACGGGAGCGGCACAAGTCGGGACCGGGCTGGTGATCAACGGCAATGAGGCTCCGGTGGGGAGTTTCACGGGGTGGCTCAACGGGAGTTGTCAGGCGATAGCGACGATCACGAACACGAGTCCGAGAGTGCCGACGGGGATGAACGGGATGATCCCAAGCGGGCAGAATGGGACGCTGCAAGTGAGGATCGGAGGCGGAGTGGGATTAGTGATGACGCCGCGCCCGGCCCCCTGGAGAGGCATTCGCGCCCTGCACAAAATCGGACTCACCACCTCCACCCTGCGCCTCCCTCTCATCCCTCCGGGGTGCTGAGCGGATTAGTTACACCGCAGCCATTTGCTGGGGCAACGGTTCTGCGACTGGTCAATTGTTAGCGCCGCTGTCCTCAGGGGGTGATCGGTTCATTTGCGTGAGATTTTCCCCACATCCTAAGCCTGGATGCGGTTGCCATTTGATCGTGGTGCCTCCCAAAACGCCAACGAAATCGTCTCGTCTCACCTGTCGGGCTAGATTCCTGATGCCATTCTCACGGCCTTGTGGAGCCTCCTCTTCTTTTCCTTTTCCGCCGATCATAGAAATTTTGCAGCCGCTTGCCCTATCATCGCGTGATACAGTTATGGTTGGAGGCGCGGGCCATCGGCTTTGGCTTATTGCGTGCGGCCTCATACAATTTCTGGAGCAGGAGAAGTTTCATGCAAGCGAAGAAGTTTTATCTTTGCGTCATCTTAGCGATTTTTGGGTTATCCCTGACTGTGACCTCTACGCGTGCGGCTGATGAAGTGTTGTTGCCGCTGCCGTTTGAAAACGTGTCGGGGCGTTCGGATTACCAATGGGTTAGCGAAAGCTTTGCTGTGATGTTGGCAGAGTTGCTGGATATGCCGGGGCTGGTTGTGTTGTCGCCGGAGGAGCGCACCGTTGCTTGTGATCGTGCGAGCTTACGGCCTTGTGATTCCTTGACCCTCGCGGCGAAATTGCGCCTGGCGGAAGCGGCGCAGGCGAATTTGGTGTTGATTGGGAATTATGAAATCAGCGGCGAAAAGGACGCGATCACCATTGCGTTTGCGGCCAAATTGGTCGAGACGCGCGAAGGTCGGGTAGTCGGGAAATCATTTAATTTCAGCGGGCCGCTGTCGGATTTGCAAACCTTGCAGGGGCTTTTGGCATGGAGCCTTTTGTACGAGCGCGATCCGGCTTTGCCCTATTCACAGGAACAATTGAAACGTCGCGCGAAACGGATTCCGCCACGTGCTTTTGAATTTTTTGTCAAAGGGGTTCAGTCTCCCGAATTGAAATCCCGCGAGATTTTCCTCAAACGCGCTATCAAGGAATACAACGAAGCCGAAAGCGTTGGGCATTATGCCCAGGCCATTTATGAACTTGGGCTGGCGCAATATCGGCAACATAACTCTGCCGAAGCGGCGAAGAATTTCCGCGAACTGGTGAAGGATGATCCACGTTATTGGGAGGGCCAGTTTTATCTGGGGCTGACGGCGCAGGCGACAGGGCAGACCAGCGAGGCGGCGGATGTCATGGAGCGATTGGCGGCGGCGCTTCCGCTCGTCGAAATCCTCAACAATGCCGGAGCCATTCAGACCGTCAAAGGCGATTTGAATCGAGCTGTTTTGCATCTTCAACGCGCGACGACTTCCGCCCAGCAGGATGCGATGGTGCGGTTTAATTATGGCTATGCGCTGTGGCGAGATAAAAAATTCGAGGCGGCTGCCAGAGAATTGCAGGCGGCTGTAACATTGATTCCGAGCGATGGCGAAGCGCAGTATTTGTTGGCTGAAAGCTTATTGGCAGTAGGAAAAAAAACAGAAGGCGAGGCCGCCGATCAAGAGGCTCGGAAACTATTGAGCAGCAATAACACATATGCGCAATGGAAGACGCGACCCGATAAAATCCCGTCGCTCATTCGCCTGAAAACGGATTTCAATCGAACGAATTTTTATTGGCTGAGCCGTCAACGATCTTCCGCCACGACGTTACCGCCAGCTCAAACGCGCCTCGCCTTGCAAAGTCTTGAACGCGCACGTCAATTGCTGACGGAAAAAAATGACGAGGGCGCATTGGCCGAATTGCAAAATGTCCTGAACAATGACCCGACATTGGCGGAAGCACATTTTTTGCGGGCGCAGATTTTGCAGCGACGAAATGACCCGGAATCGGCTCTGAGCTCATATTCGGCGGCGGTTTATTGGAACCCGCGCTTGGTGGCCGCTCATATTGCCTTGGGACGGTTACATCTGGCGCGTGGAGATCGTGCGCGCGCGCTGACACACTCGAGGACGGCATTGGAAGTTGAGCCGCAAAACCAGGAGGCGCAGTCGCTCAAAAAGCAGATTGAAAGCGGGCACTGAAATTAGGAATTGGAAATTGGAAATATTCCAGAATTCCAATTTTCAATCGCGGCTCTCAAATTTTCTCATCCCGGCAAGCTTGAAACCGAAAACCTGCATCCAAAGCCTCGTCACAAGACAGATGGATGACAACGATTTTCAATCAGGTTTTGAGCGGAATTTTAGATGAAGCAAAATACGACCGATGATCTGAATCTACTGACCGAAACATCCTGGCTGACGCCTACGCTCAAGCGGGTCATGGTGGGGATTCTGTGTTCGCTGATTGTTCACGCCATTGGGTACAGTGTTTTTCGCTTTGTCCCTATCGCACGCTTCGCCTTGGGGATGGGGCAATTTGAGTTTGTGGATGAATCTTACAATCGGGCGATTTTGCTTGATCTGAGGAAACCGCTGCGCTATCCCGGCAACTATCTCGGCTTCACCGCACCCACGAAAACACTGGATTTGGAAAAGCTGAAAGAAGAGGAAAAGAAGCGGCAGGAAGCCTTGGCGGCGGCCAAACGACGTGCGGAAGCGGCGGAAAAGCGGCGCGCTGAAAAAGCCGAAAAACAAGCAGCCACGCAGCAACAAGAGGTTGCCAGGAAAACCGAGCCGGAACCCACTCCCACACCTTCGCCCAAGCCCACGCCCAGCGGCTTCAAGCCGATCAACACGCGTCCCATCCGCGAGCAGATGCAGCGACTTTATGATCTCAAACAGGAAGGAAAGCTGGTCTTTAATGAAACCAATTTGCGGGTTGGGGTGATGGGCGAAATCAAACCGGATGGCAGTGTGGTAAACGCCAAAGTA
>JAEUQN010000329.1 GCA_016789725.1 Blastocatellia bacterium
GAGCACGGCGACTTTGGGATACGGATTGTTTTTGGTCATCGTTTGCGCCTGTGGCTGCAACGAAGTGTAGAACCAGAGAGTGAACACTGTCATCGGCACCGAATCTACCGTGCTGACGCCGTTCCAGCTTTTGAGCGCGGCAATCGCTTCGGCGCTTTTTTCGGCGCGTGCGGCATCGGCGCTTTTCAGCTTTTCCCATTCGGCGACAAGCAACGGGATTTGCGTTTCGGCTTCGATCACGCGCGTGTCGAAACCAGCCTTTGCCCATTCGTCAAACGTGAATTTGTTGGACCCGGTCAGGATGCGGCGTGATGTGCGGGAGCGCGCGTTGTCGGGTTCCGTGACCATATATTTCGGGAACTTCGCCGCGTCGGGGTTGCCTTTGCCTTCGTCCGTCGCCAGGAACGGCGTGGCGTTGCAGTTCTGCGCGTAGCCGGAAGGTGGGTTCAGGATTTGCGGCAACTCTGACAGCTTGTGATAGCCCTTCCATTCTGTGCCTGGATCGCTGCCGTCTACAGCTTTCGACCAATCGTATTTTTGATCCCGCACAGGAACTGCCGCGTTGTACAAATACCAGATGTTGCCATCGCGGTCGGCGTACATCGTATTGAACATTGCCATCGCGTTGCGCGCCATCGCGGCTTTGAATTCTTTCAGGTTTTTCGCCTTGCCCATCAAATAGCGTTGCTCGAACGAACCGCCTTCTTCGTAGCGCGCCATCCGAATTGTGAGCGGGTGGCCATCGCGCAGCGCTACGACCGGGCCGTGATGCGTCTTGCGAAACTTGAACGTGCGCGTGACCAATCCCGCCTCGGTTTTGACTTTGATGGTGTCTGTCCATTCGGTCGCGATTTTATACCCGTTGCCGTATTTGTAATTCAACGGATTCTTCGGATCGTCGAATTGCTCGGCCCACACATCCACGATGTCAGGATCGTTGACGGTGTGGCTCCAGCCCAAATATTCATTGTGACCGAGCGTCGGAAACGGCGAGCCGGGAAACGATGCGCCCGACAGATTCCAGCCCGAATCGCTATGCAAATGACCTTCGATCCATTGGCCGGGGCCGAAGAACGGTTGATGCGGATTGATGAACAGCATCGCGTGACCGGAGGCCGAACGCTCAGGCGTGATCGCCCACGTATTCGATCCGATTTGCGCGGAGTCCGTGAGTTCTGCGGCGATTTCTTCCAGCCGCTGCGGCGTGTGCGGGGCGATAGAACTGGTCATTCCGTTGGCTTTGACTTCGACAATCGCGTCGCGTTTTTCTTTCGCTCCCAATCCGCCCTTGTTAAAGATGAACAATTGATATTCAGCAAAGCGGCGAAAGGCGATGACGTGCCACGGTTCAAATTTGGTGATGAGGCGCGGTTTGACGTGTGGGTTCTTGGACAAAAAGTAATTCAAGCCGTCAGAAGTCGCCTGGCAAAATCCTTTTACCTGCGGGCTGAGCTTTTGGTATTCAGCCTGCGAAATCTTTACGACTTCCAGTTGCCGGTTGAGGATGTCGGAATCCAGCCCACGTTCGCCATTCACTTCGGCAGAGCGCCCAATTGCTTGAATGTAGCTGTCTTCGATTTGCCAGAAGTTGTCTTCGGCCTGCGCATAAATAAAGCCAAACATCACGCTGTAATCGGTCGGGCCGTAGACATGCGGCACGCCGAATTTGTCGCGGTAAATGGTGACCGATTGGGCCAGCTTATCGAGGTTAGGTTGCGTTTGTGCCGATAATGGAAATTGCAGCAAGAAGAAGGCTGATAACAACAAACAAAGTTGACGAACGTAGGGTTTCATTTTGTCCTCCGCGAATAATGGTGGGCTGACCACAGGCGAAACCAGAACACATAGAGAGGAGGCGACGAAGCCGAACGGTTGGACCTGTTGAACTCCGCCGCCCCTTTTTGATGTGCGTTCTATAGCATAAGCAAATCCTTCTATTCCTCAGTTTCGCTCGCGGCTTGATAATAATTCTTCAGCTTGCGTAACTGTCCGTGCCACGGCGGAATCACGATGGTCGCGTTGCCGTAACATTTCACCTGACAGGCCATGCGAATCGGCGAATCCTTTTCGCCAGTAAAGCCGCTGTAACAAAATACGTTCGTGGCCTTGTCAATTTCGCGCGACGTCGGTGGTGAAAGCTTGGCGGTGTCGGACAGCACGCCGACCCAACAGGTCCCGCAAGCACAGGTGCGACATTCAACGGGCAACGGGCCTTCGCCTTCTTTACAACGCGGATCATCCAAATGGTGCGGGCGTTTATCTTCCGCCGCCGCCATCGTGATGTCTTGCATATTGGTGACGGGAAATTTGGCCGCCGGAATGTCTTCGTTGAAAGTTACGGAGAATCGCTTGTCCACCGTGCGCAGGAATCCAAGCACTCCCTGGCTGTCGTCGGTGTTTCGTTCCGTTACGATTTGCTCTGGCGATTTAGCCGCATGTTTTACGGTCATCAGGGCGAGCTGCTTCATTTTTTCCAGGCCGACCTGTTCCAGCGTCATAAATGCCACGGCGGTAATGCCGATCAGCAAAGATTTATCGGCATTCACCTGCGCCGCCACCTTGGTCGCCACCTCTATGATTTGCTCGTGCAGCGGTGTCGTAAAGTTTGAGCTTTCCGCGTACGCCGCCACGGCTTGTTTGACCTGCGGCCAGAAGCGATGCCCATACAAAAACCGCGCCGATTCGTCTACCTGATCGGCGAGCAGATATTTGCCCTTCAGGATCAAATCCGTCTCGAACTTTTGGCGATCTTCTGCCGCATCAAACGCGCGTTTGAGCTTGAGCGGGAAGAAAGAAAACCAAATGCGCGTGGCGCGACGGTCTACGGGGTGAATACTGGATTCCAACTTAAACAGCACCTGCAACCAATCAGTATCATCGTGTTGCGTGAGAAATGACTCGAATGAATTCGACATCAATAAAATCTCCTTACTCCAATTGCGTAAAATTTGATTCGTGAAATTAGAGGAAAAGATACTCGGAGGGCATTCGTTGGGCAAGTGGGGAAATGAAAACTGCCGAATTAAAGAAATCTTCAAGAAAAACTCAATAAAATCTTAACTTGCCCTCAAGACTTTGTGACCGGGCTTTTATATCTTCACCGCAGGCATTCATCACACTCAAAAACTTCAGGTAGGAGACAACCAAGATGGAAAATTTTGTCCAGGATTCACCTTCCAACGCCGGCACACCGGCAACGGCAGAAGCGACCGATTCATTGCCCCGCACCTTGTTGCGCGTGGCGTGGCTGGCCGTTCTTTTAGGCTTCATTATTGAAGGGCTGGTTTTGTTTGTCGCTGGCTCACAAAGCCTGAAAACTTTGCGCCCGGTTTTGGCGGAGTTGGCGCAAAAAATATCCTGGTCAACGATTGTGTGTGTGGGATTGGCCCTGGGCAAAGGCGCTTCTCGTCTTTTGAGGACGCCGTTGACGGGATTGGCCGGATTATTGGCGGCCCCGGCGGCGTTTGCGATTGCCAAAACCTTCCACGAAGGCATTGCCGAAGTGCTGGCGATTCCGCCCAAAAGCGCAACCGCCATCCTCGCTCCAACGCCGATGATGCTGGCGATGATGAAAGGGGTGGAATATGGCTTCCTT
>JAEUQN010000032.1 GCA_016789725.1 Blastocatellia bacterium
TGTTTGAGGACTTCCCCAACTTTGTCCTGGCCGAACGCTAGGCAATGTCACTTTGGAGTAGACTTTCATCATAGGAGACACGTGATTACGAATCGCGCTACGTTTAAATTTGCCGCACTGTTCTGTTTACTTTTGACGATCACCAGTCTGGCCCTGGCGAAACCAGAATGGCAACAAAGGACGCTCAAAAACGGGCTTCAGGTCATCGTCATTGAAAATCATTCCGTCCCACTTGTGACCGTTGAACTTGCGGTCAAAAACGGCTCCTATACAGAGCCACCCGAATTCAATGGATTGTCACACTTGTACGAACACATGTTCTTTCAATCCAACGAACGTTCACACACCGAAGGGTATCTGGAAAAAGTCAGCGAGGCAGGTGCGCAGTATAATGCTGTCACCCGCGAAGAGGTTGTGTATTACCACTACACGGCGCTTAAGACAGGGTTGCGACCAGTGATGACATTTATGCGCGATGAATTGCGTTACCCGCTTTTTGAAAAAGAGGAACTCACGCGGGAAATTCAGATCGTGCTGGATGAGTTTGCGCGAAATGAGGCGAATCCCTATTTTCATCTCAATCACGCGATTGAGTTGAAGCTTTGGTACAAATATTTTTCCCGCAAAAATGTGATTGGCGACCGCAAGGTGATTGAAACCTGTACACCGGAAAAGATGCGAGCCATTCAGCGCAAATTTTATATCCCGAATAATACCGCTTTGGTCGTGGCCGGCGATGTCAACGCGCAGGAAATTTTCAAGATGGCCGAAGAGCTATATGGAGACTGGTCTGCGGGAGAAGACCCGTTTCTGAAAAATCCGTTGGTCCAACATCCGCCGCTCCCCAAGGACGAGCCAGTGATTGTGACGCAACCGGTCAACGCCGCTTCCATTAGCATCAGCTATCACGGCCCTTCAACAGACACGGATGCGGCGGCAACATATGCGGCAGACGTGTTTTCTTTTGCGCTTCGACAACAGGATTCCAAATTTTACAAGACGCTGGTTGACACAGGCATCACGACCGGTGCGACCATGAGTTATTACACCCAACGCAATGTAGGACCGATTCAATTTACGGCGCAAACCACACCGGAAAAGTTGAAGGTGGCCATCAAAGCCCTCAATACTGAAATCAACAAACTCGACGCACTGGATTACATCACGGACGAACAACTGGAGAGTGCTAAAACATTACTGGAAGCAAACGAAATCTTCACCCGTGAAAAGCCGTCGGAGTATGGTCATACCGTCAGCTTTTGGTGGGCTAGTTCCGGATTGGATTACTACGCCAATTACGTCGAAAACTGTCGCAAGGTAACGAAAGCAGACATCCAGCGATACGTGCGAAAATATATCAAAGGGAAAAATCGTGTCATCGGCGTGATTCTCTCAGAAGATGATAAAAAACGAATCGGATTAACCGAACAGGACCTGTTGGTGAAGTAACTTATGAATCTCAAATTGCACTTCTTAAATCTCAAATTTCTGCTCGCCACGTGTCTCCTCTTCAGTGTCGTGACCGTCGGGCAAACACCCGCCCCGGCTCCCGTTAACAGGTCAGCCGGAGCCACTGATGCAACGACCGAGTTTACGACAGCCAATGGACTCAAGGTCATTCACCGTTATGTCGCGGGCAATGAAGTCGTCGCCACACGCGTTTACTTCCGAGGCGGTTCCCGCAACATCAGCGAAAAAAATGCGGGCATTGAAACGCTGCTTTGGGAAGTCGCCCAACTCGGCACGAAGAATTTCACCAAGAGCCAGATCAATCGAGAAAAAGACCGCGTCGGCACGGTCATCTCAGCCGGTGGGGCCTACGATTTCAGCGTCATCGCCAGCATTTGTATTCGCAAACATTTTGATCGCACTTGGAACCTGCTCACAGACATTGCGCTCAATCCGACCTTTGATGAACGAGAGGTCGCGCTGGAAAAAGCGAAGCTTGTTAATGCACTGCGTCAGGAATATGACAACCCCGAAAATCAGGTCGAATCGCTCAGCGATAAGCTGCTGTACACGGCGCATCCGTACAGCAATCGTCCCTTCGGGAGCGTCGAAACGATCAATAAGCTGACCTCGGCTGATTTGAAGGCGTACCATCCATCCCAACTTATGGCTTCACGAATGTTGGTGGTGATTGTCGGCAACGTGACGCTGGAAGAAGCCAAGCGCAAAGTGGAAATGAGCTTTGGCAAGTTGTCGCGCGGAGATTACAAACCGGGACCACCGCCCGGCTTCAAAAGCAATGAAACAGCCGAATTGCAGGTTATAGATAAAGTCGTTCCCACCAATTACATTCGCGGCACGTTTCCGGCCCCGTCCATTGGCGACCCGGATTATCCGGCGTTGATGGTGATCAAAGAAATTTTGATGGGGCTTTTCAAACTGGAAGTACGAGACAAACGCAATTTGTCTTACGCGCCAGGAATTGAGTTATCTACGCAGGCGGCCAATTCCGGCTCGATTTCGGTGTCTACGCCCAAGCCGAATGAAGCCGTTCGTGTGATGTTCGACCAAATCGAAATTCTGCAACGGAACTTCATTCGGGCTGAATATCTAAGCGGGATGGTGACCGGGTTCCTGACCACATATTATCGCAACCTGGAAACCAACGACTCACAGGCCGCTCGGCTGGGCGAGTATGAGTTGCTGGCGGGCAATTGGCGTAAATCGCTGACCTGGCTGGACGACGTCGCCAAAGTTACGCCCGAAGACCTCAACCGTGTCGCCAATAAATACCTCAGAAACTTTCGCTTCGCCGTCGTTGGACAAGCCAAGGATTTTGACCGGGAACTATTTTTGTCAAGGTAGCGACGTTACAAAGACCCCTATAAACACGACATTGAGCGCGCTCTTCTCTTCCAGAGCGCGCTTTTTATTTTGCGCCTGTGACAATTTGAAAAACCCGTGAAGGAAGGCTAAGTTATCTGCGTTTTCATTGTGCTAATCCCGTTATCAAAGAGGCCTCGACCTATGAATCGTCTTCTCTCAAAATGGCTGTGGACAGGATGCCTGTTGGGATTCCTCGCACTCAAGGCTTCCGCGCAAACCTCTGTTTTGCCCGCAGATCTCTATAACATCAGTGGCCCTGTTGGCGTGGGCGCGACAGCTGAACCCATCGCCATCAGTAGACAAGCGTTCACGCAAGGCTATCGGTTGACGGTGCCAAACACGTCGTCAAACTTGAGCGATTCGCAACTTAGTTGGACCAATGCGCAAGCTGTGAATGCGGGCGATAATTTACAACTCACATTTTGGGTCAGGAAAATTGCGCCGCTTGACCACAACAACATTCGAGGCATCGTGAGCTTTGACACGGCCAACGCCAAGTTGCTTAACACGCCCTTCCCCTGCGACAGCGGCGCTTGGGCAAAATATGTGATCCCGTTCAAAGCCGCATCAAATCTGGCGATGGGCGAAGCACGGCTCAGTTTTCAGTTTGCGTTTGGGCCACAAACATTTGAGATCGGTGGCCTCAGCCTGGTCAATCTGGGACCAACGCAAGCACCGCCGACGACCGGCACATCAGTTATTGCGGGCAACTATTACAGCTATTTTGACGCGGCGGCGGGCGGCGGTTCGGCAACGAATGTCGCGGCAACGGGGCAAAGCTTTGCACAAGCTACACAAATTACAACGAATGGGGCATCAAGCTTTATTTACAATGCGGGGCTGGGGTGGAATACCAGCACGCAAGTCAACAAAGACGACGTTTTATGGTTGACGTTCTGGGCGCGGCGATTGGAATCCACCGGCAGTTACATTCGCGCGCAGGTCGTGTTTGAGAAAGCCTCCAGTGATTTTGCCAAATCGGCCACCGTCAGCATTCCAGTAGACACCAGCGAATGGAAGCAGTTTCAAGTCGCCTTTAAATCCGTAGACACATACGCCCCCGGCCAGGCGCATCTGATCTTTCAGTTTGCCCATGGACCGCAGAAATTTGAGATTGGCGGCGTTTCGCTTTTGAATTTCGGGCCGACAGTGCAACTCAATCAATTTACGCCGATCAGCTATTATCCGCAGCGCGGCAACCTCAATGCACCGTGGCGTGTCGAAGCCAACACACGCATCAATCAATTGCGCAAAGGCGATTTGAAAGTGAACGTCGTGGATCGCAATGGCTTGCCGATCAACGGCGCAACGGTGTATGTGCAACAACTCAATCACGCTTACAAATTCGGCTCGGCAGTGACCGCCGCCTTGCTGACCGGCACCAGCGCCGATGCCGAAATATATCGCTCGCGCGTGTCGAGCCATTTCACAACATCAGTGTTTGAGAATGATTTGAAATGGACGTTGTGGGAATGCACAAGCTGCACCAGCTTCAAAAAAGAAAACACGCGCACGGCCATTCAGTGGCTGTTGGATCGTGGCATTTCGGCGCGCGGTCATAACCTGATCTGGCCGAGTTGGAAATATATGCCGAGCGCAGCGCAATCGCAGAGCGCGGGTGATTTGCAAAATAGCATCACGGCGCGCTTCAACGACGTGCTGAATGATGCCGGTGTCAAAGGCAAGCTGTATCAATGGGACGTCGTCAATGAAACCTATACGAACTATGACGTACAGGGCCGCATCGCAGGCGTCCCGAATGTTTCGGCGTCGAACGGCGTGCTGGGCAATCAGGAAATGGTGCGGTGGTTTCAACTGGCACGGCAGCTTGAGCCAAACACCAAGCTTTTCATCAACGATTACGACATTCTCGCGGCGGGCGGACAAAACGTGAATCAACAGAATTATTACTACGCAGTCATCAATTGGCTGCTGGACAACGGCGCGCCGCTCGATGGAGCCGGAATGCAAGGCCATTTTGCAGGCCCAACGCCGATTGATCGGATGCAGGAAATCATTGATCGCTTCTCTGGGTTGCGAGTGCCACTGGCGATTACCGAATACGATTTCAATTCAACCGATGAGTCATTACAGGCCGATTTCACGCGCGATTTCCTGATGTTGATATTCAGTTCGCCGAAGTTCACAGACTTTCTGATGTGGGGATTCTGGGAGCGCGCCCACTGGCTGCCAGCCGGAGCGATGTACCGTGCCGATTGGTCGTCAAAGCCGCAAGCACTGGTCTGGAATGATTTGCTTTTCCGCGAATGGTGGACGAATGAAAGCGGGGCAACTGATAATTCTGGTGCCTATCGCACACGCGGCTTCAAGGGGGATTACAACGTGACGGTCAATTATGTACGCCTCAACAAAACAGCGATGGTGAAATTAGATGCGAGTGGTGAAGTGACGATGATGTTGGATGTAGATAGCAAGCAGCGCAACACGCGCCGCCGGGACAACATCGGACGTTGAGATTATTGATGAAAATACCCTATCAAGCGTGCAGCAAGGCCAGCAAATCTCTGGTCTCTCGTGTGGTCAGATCAATCACATCAAACCGCTGACAGGAATTGAACGACCCCATATCGTGGTCGCCATTGATTAGAATCCCGCCCATTAAAATCAAATACCGGCATGGATAACTGGTCCTTTCGGCCAGCAGATGAATACGTTCGTCAATGGCTTCGTACATCACCTTCGTCGCTTCGATCAGGGGTTGCGCGGCTTGTGTGATACGCAGCTTTTGCCGATAGAAAATCTGCTCAATCGTATTGAATTGATAGTCCAATTCGGAGATGTGACCGGATTGGATTTCGGCGTTCAGCAGCTTGCCCAGCGCGGCTTTCGCTGCGCCACAACAAGCCGAAGGATGGCGTTGCCCAATGCGATTGATCTCCCCTACTTTGCCTTCCTTGGTCAGGCCAATGTGCGGCGCGTAGTAAATAAATACTGCTCCGTCTTCTGGCACGTGATGCGCAAACGCGCCCATTCCGGTCAAGCCTGTAAAGGGAAAGCCATTGAGTCCCCCCATATTAAACGGCCCCAGCATTTCGTGGGCTTCGGGCGGATATTCCATCGCGTTCACGTCGTCGCTGCAAATGCTGTCGGCGTGCATGATGTGGCAGGGATCAAGGTTGTAATGTTTTTGCAGGAGCGCCAGTAATTTGTTGACCGCATCAGTGGTGGTCATCGCGTTCGGGTAATGTTGGCGGACGGTGTTGAGAATCTGTTCCATAATTTGCCTACATCAAAATGCTGTTCACGGGTTGCAGTGCGGGGGGAATATCGGTTTCATCAAGCATGTCTTTCAAATCAATTTCAATGTTGCGCGTGAGTGCCATCATCGGAACATCGTTAGGGCTGCCTTCAAATGGGTTCTCGGTTACTTCGCCGATTTTTTCCATGGTGTGAAAGACCCAACAGACCAACGCGCTGAACGGGATATTGAGCCAGATAAAATGCCCGCCCATCTGGTTGAATTCCTGCAACATGCCAAACGGAACCATAAAAATAAACAAGCGGACAAAGAACAAATTCAGCGAAGCGAACTGGCGCGGATAAGGTGTGTTTTTGAGGCGTTCGCACACGCCTTGCTGGTTGTAAAATTCCAGCAACAGTTTTTCGAGTTCCATGTGCCGAAAATCTTCGATCAAACCTTGCTCTAACAACTCGCGCAATTGCCGGGATTGCAAACTGATGAGCTGCGCCGCCTTATTCTTTTTGTTTTGCAGATACTCGCATTCTTCATCGCTCAAATGCGGCGCAATTACGTCACAAATGTCGTCGGTGTGCTCCGGCACCGCATAATGACTATCGCGGTATTCAGCGTTGTGCGCTTTGCTTACGGATTCCCAGGCGCGAGGCTCGCGCAATTGATAGCGCAAAGCGGTCAGCCAAGCCAGGTGCCGATAAATCAACTGCCGCCGGATTTCTCTTAATTCGCTTTCTGAACGCGGGCTGACCGCGTGCCTGTTCGTCACATAATCGTTAACCAGAATGCCCCACGCGCGGCTGGCATTGATGATCGCGCCCCACGCCTTGCGCGCCTCCCACGCCCGGTCATACGAAGCGTTATTTTTGAAGCCGACAATAAACGCGACCGCCGTGCCAATCATCGCAATCGGTAGCCAGGGAATCGCCAGCCACTTCCAGTGGAGAAGTTGGAATAAAACCGTCGGAACAAGGGCCAGCAGAAAGAGGAAAAAGATTTCCCTTCTCGTCCAGACCAGAAAATCTTTCAGCGGATAATTTCGTCCAATAAACATAGGGCTTTGCTTACAAGTAGGGATTCACTCAGCGCGCCAGGAAATACGCTGCCGCCGCAGGAACGGCGAAAATTATCAGATGAATACCAAGTTCATCAAGCGGTGAATAACCCGCCTGAAAAACGCCAATGCAGTAATCTACGATGCAGAAAATCAGCCAGAGACCCATAAACAAATATGCGCCGGTGCTTTTGCCTTTGTTAATAAAATTCGCCCCCAAAACGAATGCGAGCGAGAGTATCAAGCCAATCACAATCACGATGACAGTTCGCATGTTTCCTCACAATCCAATGACCAGCGCCACTATTTTCGGTAAAGAGTTTCGTTGATGAAAGTAAAGCTACACGAAGCAGCACGAAGAAGAAAGGCGAGAGGATTGGGGGAGAAAGTGAAGTTGCTTACAGACCTGGCTCTCGCCTCTTCTTCGTGTTGCTGTTGGGGGATGGATTTTTGTCTGAGTTTGGGGATGGCTATTTCGTGGTGTAACCACCATTCGCAAGGATCGTTTGCCCGGTAATCCACCAGCCTTCCGTCACTAGAAATTTCACGAGCAGCGCGATGTCTTCAATATCCGTCAAGCCGGTTTTGGAGAACTTGCTCAGGTCTGCGGCGGACGAATGATATGCCACTGCTTCCTTGGATTCCTGCCCATAAAAAAACGCCGTATCCATTGGCCCTGGCGCAACGGCTGTTACTGAAATACCGCGCGGGCCAAACTCTTTCGAGGCCGCGCGGGTGAAATGCTCGACGGGCGCTTTTGAGCCGGCATAGCTCGAATAATAGCCCGTGAACGCGCCCAACAGAGAAGTCACAATCGTGCAAATTTTGCCGCCCTCGCCGAGCTTCTTGCCTGCTTCCTGGAGAAAGAAAAAAGCGGCCTTTGAGTTGATGGCAAAAATCTTGTCGTACTCCTCTTCTGTGGTTTCAGTGAACGGTTTCTTGATGACCATGCCAGTCGTATTGATGGCAATGTCCACTTGGCCGAAGCGCTGGATCGTTTCATCAAAGAGCCGTGTAATCTCGCTTACTTTGGTCAGATCGCCTTGGACGGCGATGGCCTCAGCACCAGCAGCGTTGATAGCAGCTATCGTCTCTGCGGCAGCCGCTTGGGTGGCATCGCTGTTGTAATGAACAGCAATGGCTTTTGCACCACCACTGGCTAATGTACGAGCAATCAACCCGCCTAAATTTTTAGCGCCGCCGCCGATGACGACAACTTTTCCACGTAACGAATGATCGAGCATACTTTCCTCCCTGGATAATTTCGTGTTTGGATAACTTCGTGATTCGCATTTCTTTTTTGACAACATACAGCATAAAATCCGGCGTGACTTTCAAAATGTCCACAACACTTGCAAATTCTCCGGCTCTTACACAAGAGATGCCTCGCCTGACTGAAAAAGCCTGCTGGCGCGGCGTTGAACTCCTGGTGTCGAGCGAAGATATTTCTGCCGGGACGGAGTGGGCTATTCACGAAGACCGACATGCAGTGATCGTTCATCTGGGCGGAGCCATTCATCAACTTGAATCTGAATTCGAGGGCTGTGGAGCCGTGCTTGATCCTCCGATGGCGGGCGAAGTCTGGCTGATTCCGGCAGGTACACGGTACGCCAGTCGCGCCCGTGGCACGCTCGTCCGCTATGCCGAGCTTTATCTGGATCGTGAGTATCTGCCAAAGTATTTGCCCGACGCTTTCGGACAGCGCAGTGGAGACGAATCGTTGACGCCACGTGCGGGCTATTTTGATGACTTCCTCTACCACGCAGTTCGGCGTCTTGAATCGCTTCTCCCGCAAACCGATGACCTTTCGCAAATGATGAGCCAGTCCTTGAGTCAGTCCTTGTGCTTGCATATTTTCGGGGCACACAACGAGCGTGCAGCTCAACTCAGCAATCAACGTTCGTCAGGGCTTACGGGGCAAGAAGCGAAGTTGCTTCGAGAATACATTGCAGCCCATTTAGGCGAGCGCCTGACGTTGGATGCGCTGGCAAGGCTCGTACAAATGAGTACCCATAATCTGCTGCGTTCGTTTCGCAAGTCTTTCGGCGCAACGCCAGTTCAATACATCATTGCGCAGCGATTGCGTCGGGCGCGTTGGCTGCTTGCTAACACGAACAAAGACATCACAACCATCTCGCTTGAAACAGGCTTTGCCAGTCATAGCCATCTCACAACAGCTTTCAAGATGCATATGGGTCTTACCCCAAGCGCGTTCCGCCAATCACGCTTTACTTCTCACCGGTAAATCCCGAAACTAAACGTATGATTCATCCACCAAGACTCTTGCTCTATTTGCTCTGGCTCTTTGCCCTCTTGCCGCTCATCGTGGCGCAACCCAATCGCGCTTCAAAGTTGCTGGTGATTTCGGTGGATGGTTTGGATTATCGGTACTTGCGTGATGCCGACAAGCTTGGCTTGAAGATTCCGAACCTGCGTAAATTGCTGCGCGAAGGCGAAGTCACCGAAGGCATAGAAGGTGCCTTTCCCACCGTTACCTGGCCTTCGCATACGACTATGATTACGGGCGTCGCGCCTGCGCAGCACGGCATTCTAGGCAATCGCAGACCCAAGGACGAAGGCGGCGATTATTATTGGGATGTGGATTTGCTGAAGACGAAAACGCTCTGGCACGCCACGCACAAAGCCGGATTAAAAAGTGCGGCGATTACGTGGCCGGTGACAGTCAACGCGGCCATTGATTTCAATCTGCCGGAATACTTTCAGCGCCGTAATGGTGGCGGCATGGATTTGCGTTCGATTGAATCCAAAGCCACACTTGGTTTAGTTGACAAGATCACGCGCGTCTTTCCCTCATTTGCGCAAGAATGGATGGACGACCGCACGCGCACGCTGGCAACGGTGTATTTGCTCAAATACGAAAAGCCCCATCTGATCTTGCTTCACCTCGTAGACCATGACGCTGAAGCTCATCACAACGGCCCATTCTCGCGCGAAGCCAACGCGATGATTGAATACAGCGATGAATTGATCGGCCAGATGCTTGCCGCCGCACCGAAAGACCTGGTCGTGGCACTTGTCTCCGATCACGGTTTTGAACGCGCGGACAAAGTCGTAGACGTGAATCAAATCCTCAAACAGGAAAGCATCGCAGGAACGGTCGAGATGAGACCCGGCTTGTTGACTGCGAACGACGCGCGTGTTGTCGAGTGGTTGCGTGCGGCATCCACCGCCAATAAACACGGCATCGGACGCGAAATCCCGAAAGAGGAAGTACAGCGATTTGCCCCCTCCTTAACAAAAGCAACGGCAGTGTTTGAATCGGCAGAACATTTTCTTTTCGGGCCAGCCAAAACAGGCGAAGTATTTTCCGAACCCACTGAACGCGGTGTTCACGGCTTGTGGCCGGGCCGAAAAGATTATGCGGCTTCACTCATTTTGTGGGGCAAAGGCATCAAGCCAGCGCGCAAACCACGCGCTTCGATGCTGGCGATTGCGCCTCGATTGGCTAAGATTTTGGGTGTGCAATGGCCGAATTGATTTGGCCTATACATCAGACGGTAAGAAGACCGTGATTCCGGGGAATCGCTTGAAATCGCCTTTATTGAAAGTCAACAGATGCGTAATCCCCTGAACATTCATCGCAGCAACGATTCGCGTGTCGTGTGAATCCCGCCCTTTAACGGCATGCTGCGTTACCAATCGCTCCCATTCGGGATAAATGGCAGAAGAATCAGGTAGAAAAACAAAGATGGTTTTGAGCCGCTCAAGTTCGGCGTGTGCATCTGGAATTGAAAGCCCTAAGCCGTTGTACTGAACCTCTCGCGTCGCCACAGACCAAAACTCGTAGAGGATTTGCGGGATGATGTGAATGGATTCACCTTGACGTAGCAATGTCGTGACAGCATACGTCGCTTCGGCGTGTATCGGGTGTGTAGGCTGTGCCATTCGCAACAGGATACTTGAATCCAGCACATAGCTCATAGTTGTTTGTCTTCGCGCTCACCATAAATGCGATCCCGACTAATCGCTTCATCAGACAAGGGCGGAGCCATCGAACGCTGACGACTTGCCCATTTCTCAACCGCTCTTGCTCTCTCTTCTGGAGATGCGATTTCAAATAACGTGTGTTGTTGCATCGGCGCTTCGATTTCGGCCAGAGAACGAAGCAAGGCAGAAATCGCCAGTCCTTTTGCCTCCGCTTTGGCTTTGAGAATAACGGCTGTCAATTGATCCACTTCTATCGTGGTTGTTTGCACGCTCATAAGATCACCTCGTTGAATAAAGCATACCGCGTTTTTGCGGGTAGCGGCAATGCCGTTTCCGTGGACACTCGCATCGGGACGCAGCGAGTGCTGACGCGAATCGTTATCTGGTGGTCGAGCTTTACGTTTACTGCCGGAGCCTTCAATTACGCTTTGTTGCCGGTGAGCAAGTTTTTTTGCGGGGGTGAAGCGGGTACTCTGATTTTCGGTGATGTAGTACAAAACGCTTTATCTCAAAACCGCAACCGCAACCGCACAAACAAATTGCGCCCCGGCGCATCCATTCCTGAACCGTGCGTGCGGTAATTTTTATCCAGCAAGTTCATTGCTGCCAAATCTACATTTACGTTTTCAATCAGGCGCAAACTTCCGCGCAAATTCAGTGTTGCGTAGCCTGCCGTTTTCACAAACACGGGCGCGCGGCTGCTGTCGTCGGTGATGCGGACGCCGTTGATGGTTGCTCCAATCGGCAACACGCGATTTTGGATTTGCAGCAAGGTTTCGCCTGTTGCGACAAACACATCATCCGCTGTGCCGAACGCGCCATCATTGCCTGCACTCAAGCGGGAACGAATCAGTGAGCCACGAAAGAATGACGCAATGTCGCTGCGGCGAATCGCTGCACCGATGCGCTCGTCGGTGACGTCGCCGCCGCTCAAACGGGTTTGTGCGCCGACCAGATCGCTGCTGGCTTCGAGGAAGGCGATACGATTCTGCCAAAACGTGGGTTGATAGCGCAACGCCATCCGCCCGTGTTGTGGTGGCAGGCGACGAATGAAACGATTGGGATTGAGTTCGCGGCCTACGAGGTAGCTGTAATTGGCTTCAGCCAGTAAGCGCGGTGTAAAGCTGTAACGGGCGAGCGTGTCTACGCCATAATATTTCGCGGCACCATCGTTGACGAAGGCTTTGAGGGCGCGAGTATCCAGTGCGGTGGCGACAGTGACGACGTTTTGCGCACGCTGGTCATTCGTCGGCGTGATCACAGTGACAGGCAAACCGGCGAGTGAAGTTGGGACGCCGCTGGCCGCAAACAACAAGGTGCGGCGCACAATCGGTTGTTTCAGTTCAGCGTCGAAGACTTGCGCCCGCGCATAGAATTTGGTTGTTTGCCAACTCGCGCCGAATTCGTAGTTATGCAAACTCTCGGCTTTCAGTGCCTCAACTTTTTTGCCGCTCGACAATGCGTTTTCGCCATCGCTCAACCCCATCAACGCATTCGCAGTGACCGCAGCCGAAGCAGGGATTTCATAGCCGAGGTCGTTCAAGCCGAGCGCACCAAGGTCATTCAAATTCGGCGCACGAAAGCCGCGTCCCGTCACGGCGTGCAAATTGAATTTGGAGGTCACGCGCCATGTCAGGCTGGCGTTGTAGGTAAAATCCTGAAAGCTTTCGTCAGAATCGGCTACGCCCAGGCTGGTGCCATTGTTCGTGCGATTTTGGTCAGCAAACGTTTGCACGCCGATGCGCGTGAAACGCCCGCCAATATTGGTGCGCAAGCGATTGCTCCACCAATCGGCGCGGTGCTGCACGAACAGGCCAACTGTGGTGTAGCGCGATCCGCTTGGATAGAGAGCGCGTCGTTGCACGCTCGCATTCGTCGTCGGATCAAATTCGACACGGCTTGCGCGAATCAATTCCCGATAGAGTTCTCCGCCAAACACCAATGCCTGTCGCTGGCCCAAATGCGTTGTCGCTTGTGAAGCGTAACCAAACGCGGTGACCATATTGTCGTCCGTTGTTACGCGATCTGTCGTACGCAGATTTTGCCGAATCGAACCATCACGCTGGGCATTGACCGACAGCGTATTGGTCCAGGCATCCAACCAACCAAGCTTCAGCCATTCATGCCGCGCGTAGCCGAAATGCAAATCCTGCGGCGCAAAATCAGAACGAATGCGCCCCAGTCCGCCCCACAAATCTTTGTACCCACGAACGTCATCCAATACGCTGCGTTGATACCACAACGAAAGCGATTGTGTTTCGCTCAAGCGCAGCGCGAGCTTGCCGTACCAACCGTGTTGCGCAAAGCCTGTATCCTGTTGTCGCGCGCCTAATACGTTGCGGACTTGCGACTGGCTCAGGCCAAAGAAGCGATGCAACACGTTGCGCGAATCTTCGCCGTGCCCAGCGCGCAAATCGTTATGCCGTTGCCACGATCCACCGAATAACAACGCGACACGTTTTGTACCGAATGACAGCTTCGCCTGACTGCCACCGCTGGCATCGGCGCTGGCACCAAACGCTTGCAACTCGCCGCTCAACGCATTGGCAAACGTCGGTGTCGCCGTCAAAACATTGAGCGTGCCACCGAGCGCATCGCTGCCATATTGCGCGCCTGTCGGGCCAAGCAAGGCTTCAAGGCGTTCGGCCTGACTGGGTTCGACAAACGCGAGATATTGATTTGGTCCTGAGCGAAAGGTCGCGTTGTTGAAACGAACTCCGTCTATCAAATTCAACACCTGATACCCTGTCAGTCCGCGTAAAAATGGCGAAACCTGCCCGTATGTGCTTTGTTGCACGAGAATACCGGGCGCGCCTTCCAACGCATTCCCCACCGTAGCCAGCGGGCGTGTACGAAGCTCCATTTCATCCTTGATCGAAACCAGATGCGCGCTGTGTTCGGTGGATTCGACTGCGCCGCGTTGCGTCGTAACCGTTACAGCATCGCGGACAACGCCCGTGCCGAGTTGGATGATGTCGGGTTCAGCCTGCCCCTGGCGGACTTGTAATGGAAGCTGACGGGTTTGGAAACCAGTGGCGCTGATTGTGAGCGTGAACAGCCCTTCGGGTAGGTCGGCGAACATAACAACCCCGTCATTATTGGTGATGATCGTTGCCAAGATTGTCCCGTTGGAACTTTGCACGGTGATGAGCGCGCCTGCGATGGGGGATTGGGATGCGTCTACAATTCGGCTGCGAACGGTGGACTGAGCCAAAAGGGAATCAGCCAAAAAAACGGCCTGCAAAAGCGTCAGCGCGCCAAGGCGGAGAATGAATCGAAATGAATTCATGGGGCAACTCTATGTATTGGTTTTGAGAATGAATGAAGCTAGATGCTATCGCTCTTTGGTCTCTCTCTCAACCTTCCTCCAAACAAAAACGTGTTCTTCAAAACTGACAAATCTTTACACGGGCCAGACAATTCCTGACCGCACAAGGCAGCAACTTCGCCTATAAAGACGCTGTGCGAACGAGGCCCAAAACAATCCCGTCGCATCGGACACAAAGCAAGGTTAAGGCAATCGGCCTGAACCATCCCTCAGAACCCAGACAACTTTCAAAGGAGCTTTATGAAAAAGACATTTCGTTCACTACTCGTATTCACTGCCTTCGTGGCCCTGTTCTCCATCGCCAGCCTCGCCCAAACGACCTCAACAACGCCCACCCAAAATGGAGGCACGGTTACCACAGGCCCCAACGGCGGCAAGGTGTATCAAGGGCCAAACGGCGTGAAAGCCGCCAAAGGAATACGAGGACGGGCTGGCGTTGCTGGCCCGAATGGCGGAGCCGCTGCGGCAGGTCCGAATGGTTCCGCCGTGAAGCGCCCCAACGGAAATATCACCGTTCGCAAACGACGGTAAGAACATTGCCCAGATTTTCAAGGGCGCATCATTACCAAAGTTGCGCCCTTGAAAATCTGGGCAATGCTTGATTCCCTTTGCTCAAAAAAAACAAGATATGTTCGGTGAGTTAAGTCGAATTCAAGACGATCTCAAGTTGCGCTTAAATGTCGGAGGACAGAAGGGTGCTCAGCACTCAGAATTTCACGCGTGGCCTCTATCATTTTGTTAATGTCTTCGCGCGTATGTGCAGCACTCAGCAACCCTTGTTTGCAGGGCAGCGGAAACAAATAAATCCCACGCTCAATCAATCCGCGCCGATAACGACGATCCAGCGCGAAATCGTGACTGGTCATCAGATCGTGCCAATCTACAGGCACGTGATCGCAAAAATAGACACAGAAAGCAGCGCCCATTCGGCTCACCGTTGCGGTCACATTTAACTCTGCAAACACCATTTCCAATCCTTTTTGCAACCGCCCACCAAGCGATTCCAATCGTTGATACACACCATCCTGTTCGCGCTGCAAAATCGTGAGCGTGGCTAACGCGGCGGCTATGGTGAGGGGATGCGGATTGAATGTCCCATTCAATGTGACGCACCACGATGGATCGGGCGAATCGAATAACGCCATTACGCTGCCGCGCCCGCCCACCACGCCGAACGGATAGCCATTGGCAAGGTTTTTTCCAAACACGGATAAATCCGGGGTCACACCTGCAATGGATTGATAGCCACCGAACGAGGCCCGAAATCCTGATCGCACTTCATCAAACACCAACAACGCGCCATGCTCGTCGCAGAGTTTGCGCAAGCCTGCCAAATAGCCCGGTCGCGGTGGAATAACGCCGATGTTTTGCAACATCGGTTCGGTAATCACACAGGCAATCGGATAGCGTTGCAAAATGTATTCGACCGAATCCAGGTCGTTGAAGTTAATGACGTGAACATGTCGCCGGACATCCGCTGGAAAATCGGCCAGCGTGGTCGCAAATTGATATTCCCCGACCTGCCGTGGCCCGACCAATTCCAAGGCCGGCAGCGCGGCGTGCGAGGCATCATTGTGCCAGCCGTTGTATCCACCCAGCATCACAACGATGTCTTCGCGGCACGTCCAGGCACGGCTCAAACGAATCGCCTGCGTAAGCGCGTCGTTGCCAGTGCTGGCAAATTGCACGCGTTCCATCGAAGGCACCGCCGCCCGGATTAACTCTGCCAACTGAATTTCCCCTTCGGTTACACCGCTGCCCATCATGGAGCTGCCACGCTCTATCGCCGTACTCACCGCCAGATTCACTTCCGGGTGATTGTGTCCCAGCAGTTGAGAGGCAAATGCGGCGTGATGGTCAATGTATTCATTGCCATCAGCATCCCATAAACGATTGCCCTGCGCGCGAACGAATACGAGTGGCGGATCATTCAAGAGACTAGCGGTTCCGGCAATCAGTTGCGCACTTTGTTGTGTAAGGCGACGAGATTTGGAGTAACGATCTGACATAAGCGTTTTGGAAGAAGGGGCGGGCAGTGGCGCATCAAAGTACCGTTATCCCAGGCTGGCGTCAACGGAATTTTTCACCCGGCGCGGGGTCCATCCGCTCTCTCGTGATTCTTCATCCCAGCGGAGCGATGTGTTACATTGCTCAACCTTAACGGGGAATTTTTGGCAGGAGAACCACATGAATTTACCACGCTCCAGCGGTGTTCTATTGCATCCGACCTCATTGCCAGGCCGCTTTGGCATTGGCGATCTGGGACAAGCCGCGTACGACTTCGCAGACTTTTTGGCCGCCACACATCAATCGCTGTGGCAAGTGCTGCCGCTTGGTCCAACGGGATATGGCGATTCGCCGTACCAATGTTTTTCGGCCTTTGCGGGCAATCCACTGCTCGTCAGTTTAGAGGCGCTCGTCACCGATGGGCTGCTGTCTGAAAGCGATTTGGCCGATGCGCCCGCGTTTCCTGAAGATCGCGTGGATTACGGCCCGGTCATTGAATTCAAAAGTGCGCTGCTGAAACGCGCCTACGACAATTTCAGGGCCGAGGCATCCGCTGAATTGCAATCCGAATTCGCCAGCTTCTGCGCTCATCAAAGTGATTGGCTGCACGATTATGCCGTCTTTCGTTCGTGCAAGGACGCGCACGACGGCAAAGAATGGACCAAGTGGGATCAGCATTTACGCGACCGTGAAGCCAATGCGCTGCATTTCTGGAGCGAGAACCACGCGGAGGCCATCAATGCTCATAAGTTCTATCAGTATCTGTTTTTCAAGCAATGGGTCGCGCTCGCACATTACGCTAACAGCCAAGGCATTAAGATCATCGGAGACGTTCCGATCTTCGTCGCTCACGACAGCGCGGATGTCTGGGCGAATCCGCAACTATTCGATTTGAATGCGGACGGCACACCGCGCCAGATTGCCGGCGTCCCGCCCGATTACTTTAGCGAGACGGGGCAGCTTTGGGGCAACCCGCTGTACCGCTGGGATGTGATCGCCGAAACAGGTTATCAATGGTGGATTGAGCGCGTTCGTGCGTCGCTCGCGCAAGTGGATATTTTGCGCCTGGATCATTTTCGCGGCTTCGAGAAATACTGGGCGGTGCCTGCCGAAGAAACCACCGCCATCAATGGCAAATGGGAAGACGGCCCCGGCGCAGCATTGTTCACCGCTTTGCAAAAAGCTTTAGGTCAAGAGTTGCCCATCATTGCCGAAGACCTCGGCTTCATTACCAAAGCGGTTCATGCCCTGCGCGATCAATTTGCATTTCCCGGTATGCGAATTCTGCAATTTGCGTTCGGCACCGATGAGCAGGCCGATGATTTCAAACCTTTCAACTTCCCACAGAATTGTGTGGTGTACACTGGCACGCACGACAATGACACAACGGTTAGCTGGTTCACTTCGACGGACGAAGGCGACAGCACGCGATCAATGGATGAAGTCCATAAAGAACGCGAATATGTGCTGAAGTACCTCGGCACAAATGGCAAAGAAATTCACTGGGACCTGATCCGATTGGCGCTGAGTTCCGTCGCACGCATTGCGATTGTGCCCGTGCAGGATTTGCTCGGCATCGGCGCAGAAGGCCGCATGAACGTCCCCGCGCGTGAAAGCGGCAATTGGGGCTGGCGTTATCGTGCAGGAGCGTTGACAGAGCAAATCAGCCAGCGATTGGCAGAATTGACAGCCGTATATGGTCGCAAGCCCAAAGCTGAAGTTGCGACAGCCACCGAAGAAGAGGAATAACCTATCCGAATGCAATCCGCCTTTCGCTCTTAGAGTAATTACGATCATGGCGTTTGGTGGAACAACTCTCGGTTCAGATTTTGCTTGAACGATTCCATGACTGACGATTACATCACCCGATTATCTCGCAAAATTCCCTATACCGCGTCGGTAGCTTCGCATCCGGCGGATGGCATTATTTGCACGCAACCGCTCGGCGCAATGTACACACCCGAACACACAACCTTTCGCGTTTGGGCACCGACCGCCAATCAAATCACGGTGCATTTGTATCCCGCACCCATTGGCGAGGAAATGGGCAACATCAAGCTCAAGAGAAACGACGACGGTTCGTGGGAAGCGAAAGTACCGGGCAATATTGCAGGCACGTATTACACCTACACTGCCGCAGGCGATGATCCGCGTTTCAATCCTGAGCACGAATTGCTTGATCCTTACGCCCACGCCATCACCGCACACAACGGGCGCAGCATCGTGGTTCACGATACGACGCTGATTGCGGACCGTCCGACGTTTTCGATGAATGATGCGGTGATTTACGAAATGCACCTGCGGGATTTCACGCTTGACCCTGATTCGGGAATTCAGCGACGCGGCAAATACCTCGCTTTGACCGAAGACGGAACTCACCTGACCGGACGCCTTGACATCACGACCGGGCTGGATCATTTGACCGATCTTGGGGTGAACGTCGTGCAGATCATGCCGATCAGCGAATTTCATACGAATACAGCGGAAGACTTGTATGGCTGGGGCTACGACGTTGTACATCACTTTTCACCGGCGGGCTGGTACGCGACGGAACGCTTTGATGCGCGGCGCGTGAGTGAATGCAAGCGAATGATTGACGCGCTGCATCGTCGCGGAATCCGCGTTACGCTGGATGTCGTTTTAAATCACACCTTCGAACTCATCAACAAAAACCTGGTCTTCAGTTTTGAAGGACTGGTTCCTGGTTATTACTACCGCTTGAAACCAGACGGCAGTTACTGGGACGGCTCCGGCACCGGCAATGAATTTCGCAGCGAAGCACCGATGGCACGGCGCTACCTCGTGGATTGCTGCAAGCATTGGGTGAACGAATACAAAGTGGATGGATTTCGCCTCGATCTGCTGGGCTTAATGGATCAGGAAACGATGATCCTGATTGTGGATGAATTGCGCGCCATTGATCCGCATCTGTTGATTTACGGCGAGCCGTGGGGTGGCGGTACTTCGCCGATTGAATTGACGACCAAAGGCAAGCAATGGGGACGCGGCTGGGCCGTCTTTAATGATGAGTTCCGCGACGCGTTGAAAGGCAATGTGTTCGATGCGCGCGCCACCGGATTCATTCAATCGGGCAGTCACATCGGCGCAGTCAAAACAGGCATTCGCGGTTCCATTGACAGCTTTGCCGCCTCGCCGCTTGAAAGCATCAACTACATCGAATGCCACGACAATCACACGCTCTGGGATCGCATTTTGATTAGCACTTTGCACGATGCTTCGGTCACCGACACAGATCGCCGCGCGATGGATAAACTCGGCGCAGTGGTGCTGTTTATGTCCGCAGGCATTCCGTTTATCCAAAGCGGTCAGGAATGGTTGCGCACAAAAAGCGGCGACCACAACAGCTACAACAAAACCGATGCGGTGAACCTGCTTCGCTGGCGACAGAAGGCGGAGAACTACGATGTGTACGCGTACTATCGCGGCTTGATTGCGCTGTTCCATAAGCACCGCCTGTTTCGCTATCGCACGGCGAAGCGCGCCAGCAGTGCCGTAAAGTTTCTGGACGATCAATTAGGATTGCCCGTTCCGCACGGTTGCATTGCCTACCAGATCGAAGACGTAGCGGGCAGCGACGAATGGCGCAGAGCTTTGGTTTTATTGAATCCGAACGGCAAGCGCGTAGAATTCACGATCCCACCCGGCTTCTGGAAAATTTATGGCGACGGACGACAGGTGGGAACCTCACCGATTGCACACAGCATTTCGTCGTTTCAGGATGATCGCGCGTTTGTTGCACCACGCAGCGCGTTGATCCTGGGCGAGCGACGCGAAGATGTAAACAGTAACGAGGAGTAAATTGAAATGAAGATGAAACCATTGCTTGGCGCGCTATTTTTCCTTTACCTCGCGGCTGTCGTAGTGGCACAACCACGCCCGAATATCGTTCTGATCTACGCCGATGATCTGGGCTATGGCGATGTTTCCAGCTACGGTGCGACGACGATCAAAACGCCGAATATGGATCGCCTCGCACGCGAAGGACTGCGATTTACGGACGCGCACGCAGCCGCTGCGACCTGTACGCCGTCTCGTTACGCGATGCTCACGGGCGAATATGCGTGGCGCAAAAAAGGCACGGGCGTGTTGCCAGGCAATGCGGCAATGGTCATTGACACCAGGCAAACCACGCTGGCTTCGATGCTGCAAAAAGCAGGCTATACCACAGGCGTCGTCGGCAAATGGCATCTCGGTCTAGGGCCACAGGGCGGGCCGGATTGGAACCGCGAAATTGCGCCGAGTCCGAATCATATTGGGTTCAATTATTCCTTCATTATGGCTGCGACAGGCGACCGCGTGCCGACGGTGTACGTCGAAAACAATCGCGTCGTCGGCCTCGATCCGGCTGATCCGATCAAAGTGGATTACACGAAGCCAATTGGCGATTGGCCGACGGGCAAAGCCAATCCTGAGTTGCTGAAAATGCACCCCAGTCACGGTCACGATATGACCATCGTCAACGGCATCAGCCGCATCGGCTATATGACCGGCGGCAAGGCGGCGTTGTGGAAAGACGAAGACATGGCCGATGTCTTCACGAGCAAAGCCGTGCAATTTATCGAACAACAAAAAGCCAAACCGTTTTTCCTCTATTTCGCCTTGCACGATCCGCACGTCCCGCGCGTGCCGCATCCGCGCTTCGTTGGCAAATCGGGAATGGGGCCGCGCGGCGATGCCATTTTGCAAGCCGATTACTGTGTCGGCGAAGTGCTGAAGAAATTGGATCAGCTCAAGCTTGTGAACAACACCATCGTGATTTTGACCAGTGATAACGGGCCTGTCGTGGATGATGGATACAAAGACGATGCGGTCGAAAAGCTCGGTCAACATAAACCCGCCGGACCATTGCGCGGCGGGAAGTACAGCAACTTTGAAGCGGGAACACGTGTGCCGTTCATCGTGCGTTGGCCGGGACAAGTGAAACGCGGCGTCTCGAATGCGCTGGTGTCGCAGATTGATTTTCTCGCGTCCTTTGCTGCCTTCACCAAACAAAACCTGGCACAAGCAGACGCACCTGACAGTTACAACGTGATGTCTGCATTATTCGGCAAAGACAAAACAGGCCGCGAACATTTGGTTGAGCAAGCCAGCGTGTTGTCATTGCGGGTCGGAAACTGGAAATACATCGAACCAGGTCGCGGCCCTAAAATCATAGCGAACACCAACACCGAAACAGGCAACGACCCGAACGGCCAGCTTTATGACTTGGCGAGCGATATGGGCGAAACGCGCAACCTTGCGGCGCAACATCCTGACAAGGTCAAAGAGATGACCGCGCGCCTGCAAAAAATTCGACAAGACGGCAGAAGCCGCTAAAACAAAGAGAAAATTTATGCGAAGACTTAGCTGGTTGTTATTCGTGACGTTCACCGTTGTGTTGTCAATCAATGCGCAAACAACACGCTCATCGAAGCCCAACGTCATCTTCATTCTCGCGGATGATCTGGGCTACGGTGATTTGGGTTGCTATGGTCAGAAGCTGATTCAAACGCCACATCTGGATCGTTTGGCAAAAGAGGGCATGCGCTTCACGCAGTTTTATGCTGGTTCGACGGTCTGCGCGCCGTCGCGGGCCGTGCTGATGACGGGCAAACACATGGGACATGTCAGCGTGCGCGGCAATGCCGGTGCCGAAAATATTGCGATTCAATCGCTGCGCCATGGCGAAAAGACGGTGGCACATGTTTTCAAAGACGCAGGCTATCGAACCGCATTATTTGGCAAATGGGGATTGGGCGAAGTCGGATTGGACGGGCATCCAAACAAAATGGGCTTTGATGAATTCTTCGGCTTTTTAAATCAATCGCACGCGCATAATTACTATCCTTCGTGGTTGATTCACAACAGCGAAAAGTATCCATTGCGCAACGTCCCCGCATCCGAAAACAAAGCGGTTGGCAGCGGTTGGGCGCGCGAAAAAATTGATTACGCGCCGGACGTGATTTTTGACAAAGCGGTGCAGTGGCTCGACCAAAATCACGACAAGCCTTTTTTTCTCTACTTCGCTTCGACGCTGCCACACGCCAATAACGAAGCGGCGCGCGGCGTTGGCAATGGTCAGGAAATCCCGGATTACGGTAGTTACCAAGACAAGCCCTGGCCTGATCCTGACAAAGGTCAAGCCGCGATGGTTTCGCATTTGGACAAACAAGTCGGACAGTTATTAGCCAGGCTGAAAGCGTATGGCATTGAACGTAATACGCTGGTGATTTTTTCATCCGACAACGGGCCGCATCAAGAAGGCAAAAACAATATGGAGTTTTTTGACGCCAACGGCCCATTGAGGGGAATCAAGCGTGCATTGTACGAAGGCGGCATTCGTGTGCCGTTCATCGCACGCTGGCCCGGCAAAATCAAAGCGGGAACAACCAGCGATCACCTCGGCTACTTCGGTGACGTGCTGGCAACCGCGAGCGATCTGACGAGACAGTCCACGCCATCGGGTCTTGATTCGCTCAGCTTCCTGCCCGCACTTCGGGGCAAAAAAGCGCAACAGCACAAATATCTGTACTATGAATTTTATGAACAAGGCGGGCGGCAAGCGGTGCGATTCGGCAAGTGGAAAGCGATTCGTGAACCAATGATGACAGGCCCAGTGCAACTGTTCGACTTGTCAAAGGACCTTGGCGAGACAAATGATCTCGCAGTCAAGTATCCTGAGATTGTCAAACAGGCGATTGGCTATTTGAACGAAGCGCACGTGGATGATCCGAATTGGCAGGTGCGGAAATAATAAATAATCCATAAACCACGGAGATCATAGAGAAAAACAAGACCCTGTAGGTGGCGAAATGAATAAGTTGACGGAGGTAAAGCTTGCCTGGCTCCAAGGTGAATTCCGCAGAGGAAGCGTTTCTCCAACAACATTACAAAACCATGCCGCGCACGATGTTGCGCTATGCGATTGAAAAATTCCCCGAACCGAAGCGTCAGGCTTACCTGAAAGGCACAATTTAATGGCAGAAGAAAAATCTCAACTGATTCGCGGTCTCACGCTCACTGGCACCACTGCGCTGGTCATCGGCACAGTCATCGGCACAGGCGTATTTTTGAAAACGGCTCCGATGGCGCAGGATGTGCGAACTCCGACAATGGTGTTGCTGGCGTGGGTAGCGGCGGGCTTGCTCTCGCTGGCGGGCGCGCTGACGTATGCCGAACTCGGCGCGATGTTGCCGCACGCGGGGGGCGAATATGTGTTCCTGCGGCATTCGTACGGTGAGGCTGCGGCATTTTTGTTTGGCTGGCAGCGATTCATCATCGCGGGCAGTGCCTCGATTGCCAGTTTGGGCGCAGGCTCGGCGATTTTCCTCGCCGCGTTTCTACCGATCAATGCTGTCTGGGCACAGAAAACTTTTACGTTGATGGGGCAAACGATCAACTGGCAATTTGGCGCAAAGCAGGTAGTGACGATTGCGATTATTTTGTTTCTGACCGCGATCAATTGCCTGACGGTTGCGTTTGGCGGCAAGGTGCAATCGTTCCTGACTGTATTGAAAATTGCAGGCATCGCGTTTGTCGTCGGAGGCGTGTTTTTCGCGTCGAAAACAGCAACGTGGTCGCATCTGGCAACGCCTGCGAACACGCCGGAATGGAGTGGCTTCGCGTTGTTTGGTACGGCGATGCTGGCAGCGTTGTGGGGCTACGACGGCTGGAACAATATGCCGATGGCGGCGGGCGAAGTGCAGAATCCGGGGCGCAACATTCCGCGCGCGTTGATTGGCGGAATGGCGTTGGTGATGGTGATTTATTTATTGGCGAACCTGGCTTATTTTTACGCGCTGCCATTTGATGAGGTTGTCACGTCAAACTCAACTAAATACCGCGATGCGCTGCCTGCGGCGGGCAAAGCGGCGCAAACATTTCTGGGCGAATATGGCGGCAAGTTGATTGCGATTGCGTTTGTGATTTCGGCGGTGGGTGCATTGAATGGCTCAATTCTCTCGAATGCGCGCGTGCCATTTGCGATGGCGAAAGATGGATTGTTCTTTCCTGCTATGGCACGTTTGAGCGCCACGTCGCGCGTGCCGATTATCGCGCTGGTGGTACAGGCAATCTGGTCATGTGTGCTGGCACTGTCAGGAACCTATGATCAATTGACCGATTGTCTGTTGTTCGCTTCGTGGATTTTCTATGGTTTGGTCACTTCGGCAGTCTTTGTCCTGCGCCGCAAAATGCCGGACGCGCCACGTCCGTACAAAACGTTTGGCTACCCGCTGATTCCGCTGGTGTTTGTTCTGGTTGCGGTGTGGTTGATTTTTAATACGCTGTTTACGAAGCCGGTGGAATCGTTGTTTGGCCTGGCGCTGATTGTGATTGGTCTGCCACTATATTTCTACTACCGCAAACAAAAATAACTTAGCCCTGTTGGATTCAGAAAAATGCGAAAAACAGGTGTCATTGGAGCCTTATTATTTTTGTGGCTGGTCGGTCAGGCAAAGGCGCAGGAGCCATTATCCACGGCGTTTATTTCCGCTGTTCAAGCCAATAATCCAGCGTTGCTGAAAGAGTGGTATCCAACGCCAGCACTGGTCAGGCTGCTGGAACCGGAGCGCACGAAAAAACTTTCAGATGCGGCGATCAAACGAACCTTTCTTGTTCCATTGCAGAAAAAACTGGCGAAGGATTTTGAGAACTTCCAAGCCTCGGCGCAAAAAAGCTCAGTTGATTTACGCGAATTGCAATACCTCAATTTTCAATTGCAGCGCGATGAATCCAGCACTGCGAACAAACCAATCGCCTGCACAATCACGTATTCCTATGGTGACAAACAGGGTGCGTTTACCGTGACTGTGCTGGAAAAGCAGGGGAAGTGGTATCTATTTGAAATCCTGCTCAGCGTAAATGTTTTTGACAAGCTGAACTGACCTACAAAGGAGCATAAACATGCAAAACAAACTTGCCAGCATCTCACTTTTACTGATTGCATTTTGCTTGCTCGCTGTTACGACGCAAGCGCAGGATTCCAAAGTCGAATCAGGAAACATCAACGGCGCGAACTTTCGCATTGAAGTTCCCGCAAATTGGAACAACGGGTTGGTCATGTATTGCCACGGCTACACGCTGGCGGGCCTGAATGCGAATCTGGATGGCGGCAAGCCATTGCGTGATGTGTTTTTGTCGCGCGGTTTCGCCGTCGCGCAATCGGCCTACAGCGTGCAAGGCTGGGCGGTAAAAGAAGCCGTTGAAGACACCGAGGCTTTGCGTAAATACTTCGTGGCAAAGTACGGCGTGCTGAAAGAAACGATTGTATTGGGGCATTCGATGGGCGGCGTAATTACGCTGGCGACGATTGAAAAATATCCTGAAGTGTATGACGGCGCATTGCCAATGTGTGGGCCGCTAAACGTGAGCTTGAACGGGTTACAGGATCGCGTGTTCGATATGCTGGTGACGTTTGATTTCCAGTTTCCGAACATTGTTGGCTCGCTGGCGAGTTTGCCGAAAGGCGCAAGACTGGATCAGGCAAAGGTCAAAGCTGCGCTCGAAGCGGCACCAGACAAGGCAGCGATGTTTGCCAAACGATACAGCATTGCGGTGAATGATTTGCCCGGCACGCTGGCCTTTTGGTACGAAATCAACCGCGAATTACAAGTCCGAAGCGGTGGCAATCCCTTTGACAATCGCAACACGCTATACGATGGCTTCGATGATGACGTGGCTGTCAATCGCGGGGTCAAGCGATATACCGCCGACGCGAAAGCCCGCGAATATTTACGCCAACATTATGCGCCGACGGGACGCATTGCCGATCCGGTGCTGACCATTCACACGACGTATGATCCTTTGATTCCGGGACGATATGTGAGTGAGTACAATTCAATTGCCAATGTCGCCGGCACACAGGACATGTTTGTCGCCAAATTCGTTGTTGCCAAAGGCCATTGCACGTTCACGCCTGCACAAACGGGGACGGCATTTGATGAATTGTTAAAGTGGGTGCGCGAGAAGAAAAAGCCGGAAGCCGGGGAAGTGAAATGACACTTGTGCTAGTATCAAGGTAGGCAATTTTTTAAATTTAAGCGGAGGTCAGATGAAGCGAAAGTTGTTTATTACGCTTACTGTAATGCTGGTTATTTATGGTTCATCGGCTCCTTCCCAAACACCTTTTCCATCGCAAGCTCCCTTGCCTCCGCCTGCCAAAGAAAAACCACCGGAAACCAATTCGCAAGACCAACAGAATCCCAAACCGCTCATCATCAAAACCAATATGGTCAGCGTGACGGTGACAGTCAGTGACCGGAATCGCCGCTTTGTGACAGGACTGACAAAAGAGAATTTTGAAGTGTATGACGACAACGTGAAGCAGGAAGTCGCATTGTTTGCGACGCAGGATTCGCCGCTGACCTTGGGGATTGTGTATGACGTGTCAGGTTCGATGAATCCGCTGAGCACGCAATCTTTTCGCGCGCTCAAAGGCTTGTTTGAGTATTCGCATTCGGATGATGAGTATTTTGTCGTTTCGTTCAGCGACCGTGCCAAACTGATTCAGGATTTTACCTCCTTGCCAGAAAATATTTTGAATAAGGCCGTTTTTATTAAACCCAAAGGCAGTACCGCATTGTTCGATGCAATCTATCTCGCGCTGGAAAAGGTCAAGGAGGGAAGGCACGAAAAAAAGGCGCTGCTTATCATTTCAGACGGCGAAGAAAACAGCAGTCGTTATTCGTTTGGCGAGTTGCGCAAAGCCTTACGAGAAACCGATGCACAGTTGTACGCGATAGGTTTAGGACTGGGCGGCTCATTGCCGCACATTACAGAAACATCAGGCGGGCTAACCTTTTTTCCGCAGGAATACGGGGAAGTGGGCGATATTTATACGCGTATTGCCCTGATGTTGCGCAACCAGTATGTCGTGGGGTTTTATCCAACGGACGAAGGTTCTTCGATTCGCTGGCACAAGCTCCGCATTAAAGTGAATGCGCCCAAACAGCTTGGCAAGCTGACGCTTTTCTATCGCAATGGTTACGAATCCTCGCAGCAGGATATAGCGAACAAAAAGTGAGGGCGAAGCTGCCATCAGCCTCGCCCTCACTGTGGATCAATTGAAAGCAAATAGTTAGATTTTATCTACGACTTTCGTTCCCGAAGGAATATTCACATTAAAGACCGAATCTGCGATGTTCGGATTGATTTCCATCCCTGTGAATTTGACCAGGGTGGAGTCACCGTTACGCTCGAACATCTGATATTGCACGGGCAGCCAGAATTCATTGCTCACCCATAATTCAATCTGGCTGAAGGGGCTACCGCCCTTAGGCGTCAAGTGCAAGCGCGTTGTTGGCTTACCGCCGACCAATTCATCTTTCACGTACTCAACGTTGTAATCTCTGGTCAGGGACTCCAGTGAGCTGTCCAAACCAACCAGGGCGGAGTAGCTACTGGTTTTGCCTTTGGCGGCTTTGGAAAGCGTGGTCTTCAACACTTGATTGATGCGAGGTTGGTAGAAAGTCAGGTTCTCCCCCACGACCGAAACGCTCTTTTGATCGGGTTTGGTGTAATCAATGCGCAGTTTGCTTTTGCCTTTTCCACCGGGCTTGTAAATGAAGGTTCCGTAATCAGTTTCGGTCGAGCCGATTTGCGGGTTGCGTCGTTGCTGCACCATCGCGGCACGCATTGAGCGTAAATTACGGTGTGCGGATTGCATTTTGGACAGAACGCCTGTGAGCAATTGAGTCGCTGCTTTGGCTTCGGTGTTTTGATAAGTGCCAATTGTCATCGTCAAGATTGCTGCGATGACGGCGAGGCTGATAGTACGTTTTATCATTCAAAGTTCTCCAATTAACAATTCAATAATTACGTGATCAACGCGGGCTTTGATGCCGAGAGCTTACTTCGGGGTTGTCACATTATTCTTACTGAAACCAAACGGTATACCCGGTAATTTTGCCCCGCGCATCGGTCTCAATATCGTATTTTTTGACTTCGATTTCCGGGCGAATCACTTCGCTCAGATACAACCGGACGACCTCACTGGGATAGTCTTTAAGCATCTCCGCTTTGCCGCGATGCGCGGCAAAGACGCTGATTTCGGTTGGCTCAATCTTCCAGCGCCGAACTACAGTTTGGTTTGGGGTTCGCAAGGGACGATCCCGGTCTCCGAAAAATTGACTTGGAACTAAAAAGACCGTCGCAATAATTAAGATTACGAGCAAGTCGTATTGCCAGGTTCCGCGTTCATAGGTCCAAATAAAAATATTTCGGATTGTGCTGAGCAGCTTTTTCATAGCAGTATCGCTTTCCCAACAATGCGCAATCAATTGCTCACGATCTGTCCGTCGCGCATCAAAACCTTACGATTGGCAATCTCCGCCGCTTCTGGGTTATGCGTAATCATCACTATCGTTTGCCCAATGTCTCGATTCAATTGCACCAACATCTGCAACACGATTTCAGAGTTTTCCGAATCCAGGTTGCCGGTTGGCTCATCCGCTAGAATAATCGCTGGACGATTGATGACCGCTCGCGCAATTGCCACGCGTTGTTGTTCTCCGCCCGATAATTCCAAGGGCTTATGTTTCATTTTATTTTCTAACTTGAGTAAGCGCAAGACTTCGCGGCGTAACTCCGCATTACCGCTCGTACCGTGAACATGTTCCGCAAGTTTCAAGTTACCTTCAGCGGTCAGGGTCGGGAATAAATTGAACCGCTGAAACACAAAGCCAATTTTACGACGACGGATGTCCGTGCGTTGTGCATCGCTGACTGCCGCCAAGTCCTCACCATCCACAATCACTTTGCCGCCCGTCGGTTTTAGCAGTCCGCCCAGAATATGTAACAACGTAGATTTGCCGCTGCCCGAATGACCCATGATGGAAACGAATTCGCCTTTTTCCACGTTCAGATTGACGCCACGCAACGCATGAACGTCAACTTTGCCGACGCGATACGTCATCATCAAATTGTCTGTTTGCAAAATGGGCATAAATTTATTCGCCGCTATTCATACGACAATGCTTTGACGGCGTCCTGATTGGCGGCGCGGACCGCTGGATAAAACGCGCCGCCGATCCCTGCGGCCAAGCCAATCAAAGTGGCAATCGCAATCCACGAGAACTGAAATTCAACTTGCAGCGTCGTTGTAGCTCCAATCACCCAACCGATCAGAAATGCTGCGATCAACCCTACGCTGACGCCGATCAAACTAATCGTAATAGCCTCTTTTTCTATTACGGAAATAATAAACCGCTTGGATGCGCCGAGCGATTTCAAGATACCAATTTCGCGCGTCCGTTCGGTAATCGTGGTGTACATCGCCAGCAAAATCACGAGCGAACTGACAATTGTCGAAAGTACGAGAATCGTTTTGATGAAACCATCAATACCGGGAATTGCACGCTCAAAACTAGGCAAATCCCGGATTAACTGTACGGTGTTTCCCGGTAGCGTTTCATTGATGCGTTTTTGGATTTCTTCCTGTTTTTCCGGGGTCACACATTTGACCATAATCATCGTACATTTGTTGGTCGAGGCTAGGTAGTTTTGCATCGCGGTTAAAGACATTTTGATCCGTGCGCCGGAGGGCGGAGAATAAATGCCCACAACTTTCAGCTTCTTACCAAAGACATCAATCTCATTGCCGATTTTTGCTTTCGACTTGGCTGCTTTGAAATCATCCACGATGACTTCATTGTCATTTTGGAATATGCGTCCTTCAATGATCCTAAGACCACTCATCGCAGAATAGCTGTCAAACTCGATTCCTTCCACAGCCTCCAATCCGATACCGGTGCCGCCGCCCTGAATATAGGCCCCTATCGGACTTACCTCTTTTACGCCTTCAATTTGTTTGAGGCGATCCGCATAGCGAACATCCAGTGGCAGGGATGAAGTTGTCAATACGCCGGAACCAGGACGCAAAAAGCGAATTTCCCCGCCGACGCCTTTCTCCCGCTTCATCCGATCATTAAGCATACCGCGTACCAAACCGGTGTTGACCAGAATCAGCACGACGCCCAAAGCGACACCCACGACGCTGACAAGCGTGCGCGTGGGGCGTTGGCGAATGTTGGCTAAAATCAAACTGTCCATTAGTTAGGCTGTTTGTCCAAATCTGTTTCTGGGAGCTTCTGATCGTTTTCCAACACGAAAGCAGTGGCCGGTAAATCTTCTATATTGAACTCGGTACTATCCGCCAAGAGGTTTAGTTCTGCGGAATATTGATCGTAAGGGCGTCGAACTTCGATGACACTTGGACGCAAAATCTGACTGTCAGGATTGAGTCTGGTGTAGTTCGAATATCGAGCATCGGTAATCAATCGGCCTTTGGCGTCAAAGACCTGCTGTCGCTTCAATTGCAACTGGCTATTGCGATCAAACCAGAGCCGACGTTTCAAAACCCCAATATTTTTGGTCGTGTCGGTAATTTCCATTTCCGAAACGACATAGAAACTGCGAATCACCCGCGAATTTTTCTTTGCGCCGGGGCGCGTATCAGGTTCTTCGCTCAACTCCTCCTGCACGTTGTAAACAAATCCCGCTTTTCCAATCTGCAATGGGCGTACCAGAAGCGCATCGGTAAAGTGAAAAGGGCGCGCATTGATGAATCCCGATTGTTGCGCTTCTTTTTTGTCTTGCAGCCTTTCGCGCCAGCGACTGTAATCTGCATTGTTTGTGCCAAGCAAAAAGCGTTTGTATTTGTCGTAGTAGATCGCCACTTTGAAATGCTCGGAATCCGAAACCATTTCCGCGAGCTTGGTTTTGGCAACAGGAACTTGAATGATGAGTCGAATCTTGCCCGGTCGTTGCAACACGATGGTTGCGTCGGCTGCTCCGCGATAGCGTTCCGAGGAAGCAGAATCCACGAACTTCATCGAAACCCGCGTTGCACGCATGGATTCGACATCCGTAAAAAGTTTTAATTGTGCAACAAGTACGTCGAAATCCGCCTCCGCCACAGGCGTTAGCGGTTGGGGAATGGAGTCGTCTCTGTATTTGACGAGACTGGCACAAGAACTCAGCAGCGCAATAAATGCCAGAAAACAAACAGTCAGGGTCAAACGAAGCGTTAGGCGAAACATGGGGCGAAGTATGGGGCAACTTCGGTTCGGATTAGCCTCAGTCATAGAAAATCTTGACGCATCATTGCTTAGCAGATTGCCCGAAAACAAGGCAGCCAAGCTAACAGATGACCTATACCTTGTCAAACCAGCACCCATTGCACTGGCGTGATGCTTCCACGCAGATTTGGCGGGACATTTATTGAATTGCATTGTCACTCTTCAGCGCTGTAATTTCGTTCGCGTTGAAGCCCCAATCCAGTAACGCTTTTTCAGTGTGTTCACCTGCCAGCGGCGGCGGACATTGAATCTCCGGCAGCGTGCGGCTGAAGCGAGGCGCAGGCGCAGGTTGTACGACGCCATCGAATTCCAGAAACGTGGCACGGCCCTGATTGTGTGGATGATTGGGTGCTTCGTCCAAATCCAGTACCGGAGCAAAGCACACATCCGAGCCTTCCATTAAGGCGCACCACTCGGCGCGCGTTTTGGTTTTGAAAATCGTCATAAGTTTGGCTTTCAGTTCCGGCCATTGTTTGGGGTTCATTTGCTCCTGAAAGGTGGGATCTTCCGCGAGTCCACAATGTTGCAGAAGGAGCGCGTAAAATTGCGGTTCAATCGAACCAATTGCCACATATTTTCCGTCGGCACATTCATACGTGTCGTAAAAATGTGCCGCGCCATCAAGCATATTTACGCCTCGCTCGTTGCGCCAATGGCCTAACGCTTTGCGACCATAAATGATCGCCATCAACGCCGCTGCGCCATCCGTCATCGCGGCATCAATGACTTGCCCTTGCCCAGATTGCCGAGTCTCAAGCAATGCACAGACGATGCCGAACGCGAGCATCATCCCACCACCACCAAAATCACCGACCAGGTTCAGCGGAGGCACCGGCTTTTCGCCTTTGCGCCCGATGGCATGCAGTGCGCCACTCAAGGCAATGTAGTTGATGTCGTGTCCGGCAGCATCTTTTAACGGGCCGGTTTGTCCCCAACCTGTCATCCGTCCGTAGACCAGTCGTGGATTACGGACCAGGCAAATCTCTGGCCCCAATCCAAGCCGCTCCATCACGCCGGGACGAAACCCCTCAATCAGCACATCGGCGTTATCAATTAAGCGCAGCACTGTTTCAACGCCGCTGGGGTGTTTTAAATCCACTGCAATCGAACGGCGACCGCGCAGATAAACATCAGCTCTGGAACCTTTGCCTTTGGCGCTCAACCGATCCACGCGAATCACTTCTGCGCCCATATCGGCGAGCATCATCGCGCAAAACGGTCCTGGCCCGATGCCTGCAAGTTCGACAACTTTGATTCCTTTGAGTGGACCCATTGGATGCTCTCCTGCTTATGTTTGAAAAAGACGTGATTGCTCCGCTTCCGGCAACACTTTGCGAAACGTGAGGCGGTGAATTTTGCTCGGCCCGATTTTGCGCAACGCTTGCAGATGTTCGGCAGTGCCATAGCCTGCGTTGCTCACAAATCTGTAACCGGGAAATTCCTGATCGTAATCTGCCATCCATTGGTCGCGCGCGACTTTGGCAATGATGGAAGCTGCGGCAATCGAAACGGATTTTGCATCGCCTTTGATAATCGCTTTTTGCGGGATCGCCAATTCTTTGAGCGACACCGCATCCAGCAACAAATAATCTGGTGTGGGATTGAGCGATTGAATTGCCTGGCGCATTGCTTTGTGCGTGGCTTGCAGAATATTGATGCGGTCAATTTCCTCGGCCTCCACCCGCGCAATAGCGAACGCCAGCGCCGCTTTCCGAATCTCTGCATCAAGTTTTTCTCGCCTCGCAGCCGTGAGTTTTTTCGAGTCGTTTAGTCCCTTTGGAATGCAATTCAGATCAAGGATTACCGCTGCCGCAACCACCGGACCAGCCAGTGCGCCACGCCCAACTTCGTCAATGCCTGCGATAAGTCGTGCGCCGCAGTCCTGTGCTTCGGCCTCAAAAGTTGCATCGCACATAATGGGGATTGACAGTTGTGGCATGGGCAAAAAAAGAAAGCGGCGCATTAAATGAGAAGTGTGAAAAATCCTCATTAAATGCGCCAAATTCTCTAGCTCGAAAACGCCAACCGCTCTTGTTGAGCGACTTTATTTGGCCGCTTTCGCGGAATGCATGCGCGTATCGCGTTCTCGCAAGCGCGCTGCTTTGCCACGCAATTTACGCAGATAGTACAGCTTGGCGCGACGGACGCGACCATGCTTGACGACCTCAATTTTTCCGACGATGGTGGCGTGCAGAGGGAAGACACGTTCGACGCCAATGCCAAAGGAAGTTTTGCGAACGGTGATGGATTCCCGCACACCGCTGCCGCGTCGCGCAATGACGACGCCTTCAAACGCCTGCAAGCGTTCTTTATTCTCACTTTCTTTAATGCGCACATGAACGCGCACCGTATCGCCCGGAATAAATTCGGGGATGTCGCTGCGCAACTGCGCACTGTCAATTTGATCCAATGATTGCATAAGTCACCTCAGTTTTCTTGTTGTGTTTCTTCAATCCACCGCTGCTCTTCAGCCGTGAGTGCAGCGCGCGCCAGCAAAGCTTGAATTAGGTCCGGGCGCATTTTCAATGTTTTCCGTAACGCCTCGCGCCGACGCCATTTGGCAATATTTGCATGATGTCCGCTTAACAAAATTTCCGGGACGTCTATTCCGTTAAAACTGGCAGGCCGCGTATATTGTGGAAAATCCAGCAGGCCTGTTGAGAAAGAATCATTCACTGCCGAAGTTGCACTGCCCAACACATTCGGCAGCAACCGCGTAATCGCATCCACCAAGACCATCGCCGGAATTTCGCCTCCGGTCAGTACATAATCACCGATGGAAATTTCGTCTGTGACGATGTGTTGCGCCACTCGTTCATCTACGCCTTCGTACCGCCCGCAAATCAAAATCATTTGCGTGAAATTATGGGCGAATCGTTGGGCCTCGCTTTGCTGAAAAACGCGACCTTGCGGTGTCAGCAAAACAACCGCCGTTTGTTCATCCGGCTTCCGTAACGCTTCGACCGCGCGAAAGAGCGGTTCCGGTTTTAGCACCATCCCGTCATCGCCTCCGAACGGGCGATCATCCACGATGTGATGCTTGTCAGTTGTAAAAGAACGTAAGTCGTGAATATTAACTTCGACCTGCCCTTGCTGTTTCGCGCGCCGAATAATTCCGAATTCAAATGGCCCGACGAAAAATTCCGGGAAGATTGTCAGCAGATCGAAACGCATACCGCTTCATCACAAATCCAGCAACCCTTGCGGCGGATTCACCACAATCTTCTTGTGATCTATATCAACGTCGGGGCAAATATCGCGGGTCAGTGGAATCAAAAACTCTCTGGTTTGATTTTTGACCATTAACACCGGGGCCGCTCCGTAATCATTGACCCTGACGACCGTACCTAGTGATTGACCGTCTATTGTGACCACTTCGCAGCCTTCCAAATCGAACAGGTAATACTCATCCTCCTCTAGTTCGATTAACTCCTCGCGGTCAATGACGACACTGGCCCCGCGCAATCCTTCAGCACTGTCGGCATCATCGTAGCCTGCAAATTTTAGCAGCACACGACCTTTATGAAACCGATGCTGCTCTAGTTCAAAGATGCCAAGAACCCTGCCGTCACGCAACAGTGCTACTTCGGTAAGTTCAGCAAAGCGGTCAGGGAAGTCAGTCAAAATATCTGCAATCACTTCGCCCCGCACGCCCTGCGGGCGGGCGATCCGTGCAATCGAAATCAACTGTTCAGATTGTGCCGCCTCAGGCTCCGCCATCAGGGTTTGTTGTTCCAGCCAATTGGATTTTATTCCAGAATTTCGAGCACGAAGCGTTTTTTCAACTTTGTCCCAGACGCCGCCAGAATAGTCCGAATTGCCCGTGCGGTTCGCCCTTGTCTCCCGATAACTTTGCCGAGATCACCAGGGGCGACTCGCAACTCAATGACGGTTTTCTGGTCGCGCTCGATTTCTTTGACATTGACCTCGTCAGGGTGATCCACCAACGCCTTGGCTATCAACTCTACGAGTTCTTTCATTACTAAACCTCCACAATAAGCTCAAATCAGTGCCTTGCGCCTCGGTTGTGGGGGAAGAGAAGGTCAATCCAGGACACAACCCAAGAAGAGCTAGTATGCGAAAAACAACTATACCGTCGCGGTTGCTTCGGGTGGATTCTTACGAATCAAATTCCGCACGGTCTCGGTTGGTTGTGCGCCGCATTTGAGCCAATAAGCAATTCGCTCGTGATCCAGCTTCAGCTCGCTTGGTTCACGACAGGGGTTATAATGGCCCACGATTTCAACGAATCGTCCATCACGTTTGCCCCGTTTTTCCGCCACAATGACACGGTAAAAAGGACGTTTCTTGGCTCCCATACGAGTTAATCTAATTGCTAACAAGTTCGTACCTCCAAATCGAAAGCAGCGAATTATCTTCGCTTTTTCTTCTTAACTTTTATGCGTTCTTTCTTCTTGCCGCCAATGCCTGTCAGCCGTTGAGCAACTTTGCCGCCCAGACCGCCGAGCATTCCGCCGCCGCCCATCATGGCTTTCATCATCTGCTTCATTTGCGCATACTCCTGAAGCATTTGATTGACTTCGTTCATCGTTGTTCCGCTGCCACGCGCGATGCGTTTGCGGCGGGACATATTAATAATCAAATGATTGTCGCGCTCGCCCGGCGTCATCGAATCAATAATGGCTTCGGTGCGTTTGAGCTGCTTTTCCATCTGCGTTGACATTTCCGGTGTCAACTTCGGCATGCCTTTGAACATGTCACCAGGTAGCAGGCTCATCACGCTTTGCAGCGAGCCAAGCTTTTTGATTTGCCCCAGCGAATCGCGGAAATCTTCGAGCGTGAATTGATTCCGCTCGAATTTCTTTTGCATTTCCTCGGCTTTTTTCTCGTCAATTTCGGACTGCGCTTTTTCAATCAGCGACATTACATCGCCCATGCCGAGAATACGCGAAGCAATGCGATCCGGGTAAAACGGATCCAGCGCGTCATATTTTTCGCCAACACCGACAAACTTAATCGGTTGTCCGATAACTTCTTTAATGGAAAGCGCCGCACCACCGCGCGCGTCACCATCCATCTTGGTCAGGATCACACCCGTAATGCCGACCTGGCTGTGAAACTCGGACGCACTTTTGACGGCGTCTTGCCCGGTCATCGCATCCGCAACGAACAGGGTTTCGATGGGTTGCATTTCCGCTTTGATGTTGCGCAACTCATCCATGAGCGCGTCGTCAATATGCAAACGACCCGCCGTGTCAATCATCAGCGTATCAAAACCAACTTGTTCGCAATGCTTACGTGCCGCGCGACACAGTTCTAATGGATCATTTACGCCCGCGCCATCAAACACTGGAATCCCAATCGCTTTGCCAATGACCGCCAGTTGATCGCGCGCCGCCGGACGATAAACGTCCACCGAAAGCAGCAGGGGATTGCGATTCTGATTTTTCTTGAGCCAGCTTGAGAGCTTCCCCGTTGAAGTGGTTTTACCTGATCCCTGCAACCCGACAATCATCACGCAATTGGGTCGCCTTGAAGTAAACAGCAACTGCGAAGAGGTGCCACCAAGCATGTGGACCAGTTCGTCGTTCACAATTTTGACGACCTGCTGCCCTGGGTTCAGACCTTCTATCACGTCTGCGCCGACGGCTTTGGCTTTGACACGCTCAATAAAGTTCCTGACGACTTTGAAGTTGACGTCCGCTTCCAGCAGCGCAATGCGAATCTCCCGCATCGCTAATTCCAGATGCTCCGGCGTCAGGCGGCTTTCGCCGCGCAAATCCTTAAGAACCTTTTTGAGTTTATCTGACAGCGCCTCAAACATAATCAATCAGCATCACTAAAGCCAAAGTTGGCTAGACGCAAAAGCGGTAAGGATAGAAAACGATGGGTGAGATTGTCAAGATAAGCTTCGTGCCATGTGCATTTTCAGGTTTGACGCTTTGGCGCGAAAGATGCTACAACCCTTCCTTTTCACGCCCAAACGCGAGGAATCAACTCTTATGGCTTCGTCATTGATTGCTGACATCAAACAACGAGTGATCGGAATTGTCCGTGAACAATTCAACCTTGAACTGGATGACTTTTCCTCTGAAATCCCGCCGCGCACGGAACTTGGGGATTTGGCTTTTCCCGTTGCCTTTGAATTAGCCAAACGGCTTAAAGCCGCGACGGGCGAAAAAAAGAACCCGCGCGAATTGGCGGCAAAACTCGCCGCAGGGTTGAGCCACATTCCAGGTGTCGCTAAAGTCGAAATTGCAGGCGCAGGTTATCTGAACATTTTTTTTGACCGTACCCAAATGTTCAGCCAGTTGGTCAACCAATTCTCAACCACCGGCCACCGACCACCAACCACCGACAAAATTATCGTCGAACACACTTCGATCAACCCGAACAAAGCCGCGCATATCGGCCACGTGCGCAATTCGGTGCTCGGCGATACAGTCGTGCGCATCCTGAAGGCCACGGGTGACAACGTCGAAACGCATAATTACATTGATAACACGGGTGTGCAGGTGGCAGATGTCGTCGTTGGTTTCATGCATTTGGAAAACAAATCGCTCGCCGACATTCAGGCGCTCGCCGAACGCGAAGTCACGAGCCGCGCTGACAGCTTCGATTATTACTGCTGGGATTTGTACGCGCGCGTCGGACAATGGTATGAAGAAGACAAAACGCGCCTGGCGATTCGCGCCCAAACCTTGCACGAAATTGAAGCAGGCAATAACGCGACGTCCGAAATCGGCGAATTTATTTCGTCCAAAATCGTAGATTGCCATTTGGACACGATGGCGCGCCTGGACATCAGCTACGAATTGCTCGCGCGTGAAAGCGAGATTCTGCATTTGCATTTCTGGGCGCATGCGTTTGAAAAGCTCAAAGCCAGCGGCGTGATCGTGTTTGAAACTGAAGGCCGTAACAAAGGTTGCTGGGTGATGCGGGCGGAAGAGAGAGTGGGAGATGGGGAGAGCGGGAGAGCGGGAGAAGAATCGGAACATGATGCGGATAAGATTATTGTGCGGTCGAACGGCACAGTGACGTACACGGGCAAAGATATTGCCTATCATTTGTGGAAGCTCGGCAAGCTTGGTCTGGATTTTTACTATCACCCGCTGCGCAAAGATCATCGTGGAAATGACGTTTGGATTACCACTGGTGATGACGCCGCTGCGAGTGCGAATCGTCCACCCTTCGGCAACGGTACAGCGTTTCTGAACGTGATTGATGTTGGGCAATCGTACCCACAGGCAAACGTCAAAAAAGCTGTGATGTTATTGGCCGCCACGGAAGAAGAGAAAAGCAAAGTCTCGCGCAGCGCGCATCTCGCTTATGAAAAAGTCACTCTGAGCGCCGATGCCGCCAAAGAATTAGGCGTCGAATCCGACGGCGCAGTTTCGATGTCGGGCCGCAAAGGCCTGGGCGTGAAAGCCGACGATTTGATTGATCGGTTGGAAGCGAACGCGCTCAAAGAAGTGCAAGCGCGCCACACCGACATCAGTGAAGAAGAACAAAAAAATATTGCTCATAAGATCGCCGTCGCGGCGCTGCGTTACTTCTTGCTCAAATACACTCGCACCTCAATCATCGCGTTCGACTTCAAAGAAGCCATGAGTTTCGATGGCGAAACCGGACCCTATATCCAATATTCAGCCGTGCGTGCCAACAATATTTTCCGCAAGCTGGGACGCCCGCCGAACGACGTCCAAGGTGATTTGGCGAGTGCTACGGCGGAGCAAATCAACGGATTTTTTGCGGGCGAAAGTGGCAATGATTTATGGTCGCTCGTCTATTTTGCGGCGCGATTGGAAGATGTTGCCCGGCTTTCGGCAGACGCATTCGAGCCGACACATGTGGCAAAATATGCCTTCCAATTGGCGAAGCAATTCAATCTTTTCTATCACCATCATCACATCCTGAGCGAAACTGACGATACCCGCAAAATGCTGTTGTTATTGGTTGCGGACGTGGCGCGCCGCACCTTGGAACAGTCGTTAGCCCTGCTCGGCATTGAAACACCCGAAAGAATGTAAATTCTATGCTGATTGTCATGACTGCCGACGCGACTGAGGAAGATATTCGACGTGTCGTCGAAACCATCGAATCTATTGGCTTCAAAGCGCATCCGATGCCCGGCGCAAATCGAACGGCCATCGGCGTCACTGGCAACACGGGTGCCGTTGATCCCGAACCCTTTGTCGAATTGCCCGGTGTCGTTGAATGTGTTCGTGTCACGAAGCCGTATAAGTTAGTCGGGCGAGACCTCAAACACGACAAGACCATCATCAAGATTGACGATGCCGAAATTGGTGGCTCGGAACCTGCGATCATTGCAGGCGTCTGCGCCGTTGAATCGCGCGAGCAAACGATGCTGACGGCGCAGGTTGTGGCCGAAGCTGGATGCAAATGGTTTCGCGGTGGTGCCTTCAAACCGCGCACATCCCCCTACGCCTTTCAAGGCCTGCACGAAGAGGGATTGAAAATCCTGGCCGAAGTGCGCGACACCTATGGCTTGAAAATCGTCACGGAAGCGATTGACGAACCGGCGCTGGATTTGTGTGAACAATACGCCGACGTGATCCAAATCGGCACCCGCAACATGCAAAACTTCAGCTTACTGAAACGTGCTGGACAAGCCCGCAAACCGATCCTGCTCAAACGCGGAATGTCTTCGACACTGGAGGAATTTTTGCTCGCTGCCGAATATGTGATGGCCGAAGGGAATTATGATGTGATCCTTTGTGAACGCGGCATCCGTTCGTTCGGCAGCCATTCACGCTTCACGCCCGATTTGGCCGTGATTCCTGCGGCGCAAAAACTCTCGCACCTGCCCATCATTCTTGATCCCAGCCACAGCACTGGCACGCGCGAAACCGTGATTCCAATGTCGCGCGCAGGCATCGCCGTTGGTGCCGATGGCTTGCTGGTGGATATTCACCCTTACCCCGAACGCGCCTTGTGCGATGGGCCACAGGCCTTGCTGTTTGATATGTTCCGACAGATGGTGGGAGAAGTCCGCGCGATTGCAGAGATTATCCACAACCCAGCCTGATGCATTGCCTCACGCCAGAATTCAGCACACGAATCTGTTCACCGCCAGCAAATAATTCTGGCGTGTCTTGTGATGGCTGAAATTTGAAGGAGTAAGGGGCACTGAACGCCGCTGGCATTGCGTGTACAACGTGAGAACATCAATGCAAAAGCGGGAAAGGGTTGAGCGTTACAACCAGTAAATCAGACTGCCATCGCAGTTTTTCCAAACATCGCCGCGCCCATTCAACCACGAAATGGTTCCATTACTGTCCGACAAGGTCACGTTGCGCCAGGGATCAATATACTTAATGGAACCCGAATCCGGGTTGCACGCCGTCACGACAATGACGTGCGAACCACTACCCCAGTTCCCGGCCACCCAATACGGGCCATGCGATTTCAGCGCATCGTGCAACACTTTGGCATCAATATCGCCCCCGCCCGCCCAACGCAAGCCCAACATTTTGGCGGCTTCCTTACACTCGCCCGGCGCAATGCCTGCGGTTTCCATATAGTAGGGAAACAGATTCGGGGATTTATCCAATGCCGCTAAAATACCTGCTTTGTTAGCGCTTAATGAGGAACTGCCTTTATCAATTTTCCATTGAAACAACATTTGAAAACAGGTGAGCCAACACGTTGAAGTAGTAGGTTGGTTCATCGGTTTTACTTCTGGGTTTACCTTATACATTGGCATAAAAATATCTCCTTTGGGCGCGGATGATAGCCGAGACCTCAGCGCCTGCAAAGAAGATATTTTCGGCAGTACAATCATTTCCAATTGCCAATCAAAATAAACGGTGCCCAGTAATACGGATGCGCATACGGCGCTTTCGGATCAGGCTTGAAAGAAGGTTGAGTCGGCGCTTTCGCCGTTTCGTGAACAATCTCGCGCGCTGCCAACGCTTCGCCTGTCAACTGCAATTCGCCGCGCAACAACTTGATCTGCGCCTGCCGTAACGCTTCGACTTTTGTCACGTCGGCTTTGGCTTCCCGCAACCGATAAAACTCCTGCATCAGATGTTTCGTTGAACGATCTGCCACCGGCCACAAACTCGCCACCACTGCCTTCGCGCCTTGTCGTTGCGCCAGCACACCGAAGCCTTCGACTTCTTTGCCATTTGCTGCACCGCCCGTTGCTGTATTGCACGCCGAGAGTGTCAACAGGTCTACGCCCGCAAAGACATTTGGTAACGACTTGATCTGTGCCAGGCTCAGGAACTGTCCATCACCTAACAGCAACGCGGAATTCGTTTCATTGCCGGGCTGAAATTTGAAGTGGCTGGCGATATGCACGACCGGATTGCGCTTGCGCAGTTCCGTCAGCATCGCTTCCTGCGTGAACGCTTCATCCAGCTTGATTGAGCCGGGCAGCACCCCCGTCTTCGCGCCCGTTTCCTGAATAATTCCGCGCATCTCATCCAGCACGCCGGGCAGCGCGGGAATGGCTGGCCCGTGCGCTTTCGTTACGCCTAATCCAAGCGCCGTCCATTTGCGGCTCGGCTCCACGCGCAACCGGCTCTGGCTCGCGGGCGTAAACACCGCTGTGCGGTAGCGTTCGACCAGATATTGCTTGCCATCGTGCAGCGCGGCGACCGGCAAATAGCGCAGCACGCCGTCCAGCGACCACATCACCATCTGCGCTTTCGTGCCTTGCAAGTCTTTGGCAACGGGGCCGACTAGGACTTTGTAGAGTTCCTGCGCCAGCGGCAGCGGATCAAGTTTCGGATTCTGCAACACGTCGCGGAAGGCCAGCACCTTGCGATTCAACTCTTCGGCCTTGATCGGGTATTCATAGCCTTTCTGAAAATCCGCCGTCGTCAAAATCACGCGATACTTGTCTTCGCCGACCAGCGTGTAAAGCGCGACGACGCCTTTGCCGAGTTCGCGCAGGTCTTCCATCAACCCCTGCGATTCGCGCAGTTGAAAGGCGCGCGCATTGGTGTCGGCATTCTTGCTCATCTCGGCAGCCAGGCCGTCGAGGAATTTCTGGAAGGCTTGTCCGGCGACCACAAGATCGGCTTCGAGTTTGGCGAGGCGTTGTTCGTCTTCGGGCGTGCGGGCTTTTTTGTCGAGCAGCGAGGAGCGTTCCGTGCCGATTTCAGTCAGCTTGTCGGCAACCTCGCGGTAACGTTTGTCGAACGCCGCTTCTTCGGGCGTCAACGCAGCCTTCTCAGCTTTAGGCGAATTGGCTTCGTCGCGGCGGATATACTCGAAGTACTCTTCCTCTTTGAGCATGCGAATGACCTGTTCGGCTTCGGGCAGACGGCCCTGAGCGATGAGCAGGTCAGCCAAGTCGCGGTAGAGTGGTTCCTTGTCTTTCAGGAAACTCTGCTGCGTCTCGCTGTCGAGCGTACGGATGTTCGCGCGGATTTCTTGAAGAAGATTGACCGACTGTTTGCCGAAATAGATGGCCAGACTGGCGAGGTTGCGCGCTTTCCAATCGAGCATCAATGCATGCAACGCCGAAGCTTCTTCACTTTGCGCCTTGATCTCCCGCGCAATGCGCACCGCCTGTTCGTGCGCGCGGGTCGCCTCCGCAAAGCGGCCGAGCGAGCGAGCGGCGAGGCCCAAACCGCTCAGCTCGTTTGCTTCACTCCATCGAACTTTGTTTTCGCGAGCAAGCGTCAGAGCCTGCTCCTTGTATTCAATCGACTTCTCGTACTGGTTTAGTTTGTAGTATACAATACCCAGATTGCTGAGCACGACTCTTTCTCCGCTCCGATCCTTGAGTTCGCGCCTGATCGCCAGGGATTGCTCGTAGTAGTGAATCGCTTTCTCGTTTCGGCTTTGCATTGAGTAGGCAACACCCAGATTATTGAGCCCTTCTGCTTCTCCCCTTCGATCTTTGGCTTCGCGTTGGATTGCCAGGGCCTGCTCGTAGTATTCAATCGCCTTCTCATACTGGCGCAGCTGGTTGTAGGCCTGACCCAGATAGGCAAGAGAGGTAATTACCCCATTCCGATCCTTGACTTCGCGGAAGATCGGCAAGGCCTGCTCGTAGTATTCAATCGCCTTCTCCCACCGATTTAGAACATAGTAGGCAGCACCCAGATTAAGGAGCGCGGTTCCTTCTCCTCCCCGATCCTTGACTTCACGTAGGATTGCCAGGGCCTGCTCGTGGTATTCAATCGCCTTTTCATACTGGCTCAGCCTATTGTAAGTAATACCCAGACCATTGAGCGTGTTTCCTTCTCCCCTCCGATCCTTGAGTTCGCGGCGAATCGTCAGGGCTTGCTCGAAGTATTCAATCGCCTTTTCATACTGGCTCAGCTGGTTGTAGGCCTGACCCAGCCCCCCGAGCACGTATCCTTCTCTGCTTCGATCCTTGAGTTCGCGGCGAATCGTCAGGGACTGCTCGAAGTATTCAATCGCCTTCTCGTTCCGCCTCAGACGGTAGTAAGTAATACCCAGATTATTGAGCGCGTTTCCTTCTCCGCTCCGATCCTTGAGTTCGCGGCGAATCGCCAGGGCCTGCTCGTAGTATTCAATCGCCTTCTCATACTGGCTAAGCCTGTTGTAAGTAATACCCAGATTATTGAGCGCGTTTCCTTCTCCGCTCCGATCCTTGAATTCGCGGCAAATCGCCAGGGCCTGCTCGTAGTATTCAATCGCTTTCGTATATTCACTCAGCGCAGCATAGGCATCGCCGATCAGCCGGAGAGAATACGCCGTCCAGCCTGGCTCGCCTATCTCGCCTAACAGGGGGCGTGCCTGTTGCATCTTTTCAATCACCTGCTGTGCTGTTTTGCCTTCCTGGGCACGGAGTAAATTGGCTTCGAGCAGCAAACTTTGCGCCGTCACGCGTTGGCGATCCAACGCCGTCGCCGTGGCCTGGACTGCCGTCTCCAACCGGTAGCCCTCACGCACTGCCGCGCCTCCACTGCCGCGCACGACGAGCCGATAACTGCCCGTGACCGCCGCTTCCAGAAAGAGCGATTCCTGTACCCCTGGACCTGTCAGGTTCATTTCAGCGAGTTGTTTGCCCTCCGGCGCACTCAGGATCAACGCCGCATCAAGCGCACGCTGATCCAGCCGGAAGCACACGAACTGCCCCGCCGTCAGCGCGATTTGATACGTGTGCGATTCGCCGCCCGTAATCTCGCGCTCAATGGCCTTGCCCGGCTCAAGCGGCACAGGTTCTTGTGCGTGGAGCAAGACGGGCAGACAGAGAACGACGAACAGAAAAAAGAACCGATGCTTTCCCGAAGTACGAGTCATACATTTTCCTCCTGATCATACAAGCGCATTGCGGGTGGGTTTTCCCTCAGCCAAATTTGTGGGGGATGAAAATACTTTGCGAGAGGGTTTGGAAACCTCATCTTCTCCAATCAGTCGCCATTCAAACTGTCTTGCGTTGCTCGGCAAGCATCTGCCCCACTCGCACGCAAGTCAAGCACCGAAGGGCGAAGCGTACGCCATTGGTTTTTACACGAGTTGGCCACGGTGATTTTGTGCCTCCGGCACGAAGACCTTTGTGGAAATTCAAAGCGAATACTTCCTGATCGTTCGCCTCTCACGATTTCCGCTTCACTACAAATTCATTGCATCTATCTTCAGCAACGTGTGCAACAACACATTCGCGCCGTTTGTGATGTCTTCGGGCGTCGAGAATTCGCGCGGGCTGTGGCTGATGCCGTCGCGGCTGGGAATGAAGATCATGCCAATCGGGCAAATATGCGCGATCTCTTGCGCATCGTGGCCTGCACCGCTCGGCAGCAGCTTGGTTGTGAAGCCGAGTTGCTTGGCGGCTTCGTCAATCGCGCGACGAAAGCGGGCATCGGTGGGCGCGGGCAGAGATGAAGTCACTTTTTGGAACGCGAATTTCGTTCCTGTCGAGGCTTCGATCTGACGTACTTCGGCTTGAATCTTTTCATACAACATTTCCACCTTCGCCGCGTCGAGATCGCGCAAGCCCAAACTCGTAGCGACTTTGCCGGGCACGATATTGAACGCGCCGGGGAAGGCTTGAATCTTGCCGACGGTTCCGACCTGCCGACCGGGGACAGACGTAACCACACGATTGACAGCCTCAATGTATTTTGCGGCGGCGAGCAGTGCATCTTTGCGCTGATTCATCGGCGTTGTGCCCGCGTGATTGGCAAAGCCGTCAATCGTCACTTCCCACCAATTCACGCCGACGATGCCTTCGACGACGCCGATGTTGATCTTCTCCTGATGCAACAAGCCGCCCTGTTCGATGTGCAATTCGACGTAGCCTGCGAGGTCGCCTTTCTTGCGCACTACGCTTGCGAGTTTGTCAGGATCGCCGCCGATAAACCGGATGCCTTCGCGGATCGTCTTTTTGCTGTTCGTGACGATGCTCAGGTCTTTCTCGGTCAACGGGCGAGCGAGTGCGGCGCTGCCAATGGTTCCGCCTTCTTCGTTTTGAAAGACGACAACTTCGAGCGGATGGCGCAAGCGCACGTTGTTTTCCGCGAGCGTTTGTGCGACTTCGATTGCTCCCATCGAACCGACCTGCCCGTCGTAGCTGCCACCTGCCGGAACGGAATCAATGTGCGATCCGATCATCAGCGGTTTGCGTGAAGCATCGCTGCCCACGCGTCGTCCGACGAGATTGCCTGCGGCATCAATGCTGACTTCGAGCTTGGCCTCGCGCATCAATTTCATCGTGTATTCGCGGGCTTGCAGATCGGCATCAGAATACGCGACGCGATGCGTGCCGCCTTCGGGCGTTTTGCCAAATTGCGCGAGTTCGGTCAGATGCTGATTGACGCGTTGGCCCTTAACACGTAGTTGCGATTGTTGTGCTGGCAATGCGATGGCAGGCACGGCAGCCAGCAGATGCAAATTGAATTCTCGACGGTTCATCAGCAAATCCTTTCTGTCTCACATGCGGACTCAAGGGGTTCTATTCCTTATATGACCGCCTCTGACTGTTGCGGGTCATACATTTTCTCACGGATGAAAAGCGCGGGAATGATGCCCGTCAGGAAGTAGGCCCCGCCCATAATAATCAGGCCGAGACCGATGGAGTAATTGGTTGCAACAATCCCGATCAGCCACGGCGCAATTGCCGCGCCGACTCGCCCGATGTTATAGGCACCGCCGACGGCTGTGCCTCGGATGTGCGTGGCAAAACTTTCGGTCATATACGTGGCATTCACTCCGTAGGGCACGCCGTAAAGGAACCCGAAGATGGTCAACAAAACAATGATGTTCCCCGGCGTATGGAACTGCACAATGAAGGGTAGAAATGCCGCAGTGGCCAGCCCGCCGAAGACGTACATCCAGCGGCGGCCCAGCTTATCTGCCAGATACCCGGCGACGATCTTGCCCAAAACCATTGCCACGTAGGTGCCGACCAGGTATCCCGTCATCGCCGTAAAGTTGAATCCAAGCTCGTTGACGATATAGGTCGGCAACCAGTTGTTTACGCCGTAATAGCCAAATTGTAGGAAGCACGAAGTCAGCGTCCACAGCAGAAAGATTTGGCGTTGCTGCGCACTGGCAAAGACGGCTTTCCACTGGCGCTGCGTTGTTGCGCGCGCGCGCACGTGTTGTTGCCAGCCCGGCGGCTCCGGCACGACGCGGCGAATAAACAACGCCAACAGCACCGGGACAATTGCCGTGGCAAACAGTGGACGCCACCCGTACGCCGGAATAATCGCCCCCGCCAGCACCGTTGCCACCACATAGCCCACCGACCAGCCCGCCTGCAATGTGCCGAGCACCGTCGTGCGCCGTTCGGTGGGGACATACTCGGCCATCAGCGTATTGCACACGACATATTCCGCGCCCAGGCCCAGTGCAGAGAGAAACCGCAGCAGCGCAAACTGCCAGTAGTTCTGCGTCAATCCCAGCGCAGCAGTACCGATAGAAAACACGACGATTGTCCA
>JAEUQN010000330.1 GCA_016789725.1 Blastocatellia bacterium
GCCTTGGCCGACCGTTTTGGTGCACGTCGGGTTTCGATGGTTTCAGTGCTGATTGCCACGCCAATTCTCTTGGCTGGTTTTTTGACGCAAGGGTTGTTGAGTTATGGGCTGATTATGTTCGGCGGGCTATGCTTGAATTTACCATTACCGATTTCCGTCGTGATGGCGCAGCGATTGGTTCCCGGCGGAGCCAGCACAGTTTCGGCGTTGGTGATGGGCTTTGCCTGGGGGCTAGGGGCCTTACTGACACCTGTGACCGGCAAGTTGGGCGAAGGACTGGGATTGACCAAAGCGTTGCTGATCGTGGCCCTGTGGCCGCTGGCGTCAGCCTTTCTGTTTTGGCGCTTCCCTAAAGATGAAATGATTGCTCATTCCCTGACTGAAGCCTCGCCCCGTGAAGCCTTTGCCTCCGGTGATTAACCAGTCTCAATTCGCAAATTGTACATCTCATATTTATGGCTTTTTGGAATCGTAAAAAAAATAGCGACTTTATATCTTTAAACCTCACTGGCCCGGCAGAGACTGAACCTCAATCAACTGCCTCGCCCGAACCTGTCGTGGAGCCGCCAGCGCCAGCGATTCCAAATCCCGTTGCGCCAGCGCCGGTCGCCTTGACTCTGCCTGAACCTGTTGTGCCAGCGCCCATCATTGAAAAACCCGTTGCGCCTGTGCCATTGCCTGCACCTCAAAGCGCACCTCAAAGTGAAGACGATGAACGCCAGGGCTTTTTTGCACGCTTCAAAACGGCAGTGGCGAAAACCCGCGAAAACCTGACCGAGCGCATCGAAGACGTTTTCAAAGGCAAGAAACAAATTGATGCTGACACGTTGGACGAACTCGAAGAAATCCTGATTGGCGCAGACATCGGTGTCCAAACGACAATGATGATTATCGAAGACGTGCGCAAACAGGTGGATCGTCAAACCCTGAAAGAAGTAGACGAACTGAAACGCGTCATCAAACAACACCTGATTGATATTTTGGAAAAAGCCACCAGGTCGCGCGGCATCGCGTCGGAAACGTCTATCCCTGACGATGTGCAGCCGTATGTGATGATGGTGGTCGGCGTCAACGGCGTTGGCAAAACCACTACGATTGGCAAGCTGGCGCAACGGATCAAAGCCGAAGGCAACGAGGTGATGATTTGTGCTGCCGACACGTTTCGTGCCGCCGCGTCCGATCAATTGGCGATTTGGGCCGACCGCGCCGGTGTGCCTCTGATTCAGCAAAAACAGGGAACCGATCCGGCGGCGGTCCTCTTCGATTCTCTAAAAGCGGCAAAGGCGCGCAACGCCGATGTGTTGATCGTAGACACTGCCGGACGGCTTCATAACAAACAAAACCTGATGGCGGAGTTAGAGAAAATGAAACGCGTTGCGCAAAAAGAAGTCCCGCAAGCTCCGCACGAGGTTTTATTAGTCGTGGACGCTGTGACCGGGCAAAACGGTCTGAGTCAGGCGCGCGAATTTATGAAAGCCGCACCTGTGACCGGCCTGGTCCTGACTAAACTCGATGGCACAGCCAAAGGCGGGATTGCCGTAGCGATAGCCAAAGAATTGAACTTGCCGATTCGCTACTGCGGAATTGGCGAGAAAGCCGAGGACTTAATCGTCTTCGATTCGCAAGCTTATGTAGATGGGTTGTTTGAGTAATCAGTCGGCGCTAAATGACCAGGTAAAACGCAAATCTCTATTGGACTAAAATATAATTCAAGCAAATGACTGACCTCGAATACATCCAACAAACACTTCAACTCGCGGCCCAGGGCAAAGGCCAGGTCAGCCCGAATCCACTGGTCGGCTCAGTCGTGGTCAAAGACGGTCAGATCATCGGGCGCGGCTATCATCGTTATGCGGAACTCAAGCATGCAGAGGTCTGGGCCTTGGAAGAAGCCGGGGCGAAGGCGCAGGGCGCGACGATTTATGTGAATTTGGAGCCTTGTTCGCACAATGGTAATGGCAAGCGGACACCGCCCTGCGTCGAAGCGATCATCAATGCCGGAATTAAACGCGTAGTCGCTTCGATGGTTGATCCCAACCCGAAAGTGAATGGGCGTGGTTTTGAGATGTTGCGCGCTGCGGGGATCACGGTCTCGACTGGTTTGATGGAGCGAGAAGCACGGCGACTCAATGAAAAATACTCAAAGGTTGTGACGACCGGATTGCCGTTTGTCCATTTGAAAACGGCGTGTTCGCTCGACGGGCGAATCGCTACTAAAACTGGCGAATCGAAATGGATCACGGGTGAACAGGCGCGCGCCACCGGGCAATTATTACGGCACGATTATGACGCGATTTTGGTGGGCATTAACACGGTGTTGAGCGACGATCCGTTGTTGACAGATCGCTCCGGGCAGACGCGACATCGCCCGCTGGTGCGTGTCGTCCTGGACACAGGCTTGCGGCTTTCGCCTAAATCCCAGCTTGTGCAAACGGCACGGGAATTTCCTTTGCTGGTCTTTGCCGGAGATGAGGAAATCCTCGATAGCATGGGCTTCCCGATTTATACCGAATGGGGCAATTCGTTGGAAGAACGCAAAGCGATGTTACAGAGCCTGGGCGCGAAGGTCGTGCAAGTCCCGGCAGATGGGGCGCAACTGGAGTTGGTGCAAGTGTTGCGGCAACTCACCAAGCTTTCGCTGACCAGCGTGTTGGTGGAAGGCGGTGCCGCTGTGGCGGCCTCGCTGGTCGAGCGGCGTTTGGTGGATAAAGTCACGTTTTTCTTTGCGCCCAAAATCATTGGTGGTCATGAGGCGAAATCGGTGATTGAAGGTGAAGGGGTCGAACACTTGAATCAGGCGCTGGAATTGTGCGATTTGAAAGTTACGCCGTGTGGAAGCGATTTGGAAATCACGGGCTATCCCAAGGAAAGTCGTCAATAAATCGCCTTTTGGGTTTGTTGGCAAGCTTCTAAAAAAGTCCTCGTCATCCAATGCACGCGAAAAAAAGCCTCGGACAAAACTTCCTGGTTGGGACTCATTACCCGCAACGCATCGTCGCTGCGGTTGCGCCACAGCCGGATGAAACCATCCTCGAAATTGGCCCCGGCCACGGTGCGCTCACCGGTCTGCTGGTGGCGTCCCAAGCCAACCTGATTGCCATCGAATTAGACCGCGATTTAATCCCGGAATTAACGGCGCAATTTGCGGATGTTCCGAATTTCCGACTGGTTGAAGCCGACGCGCTTGAAGTTAACTATGGCACGCTGATTCATCCTGCTACCTCGGCGCGCGTGGTTGCGAATTTACCGTATTACATCTCGACCGCCATCATTCAGCGATTGCTGGAACATCGCTCACAGATTCGAGAGATGACGTTGATGTTGCAGCGCGAAGTCGTGGAACGAATCGTGGCGAAACCGGGTGGCAAGGAGTATGGATATTTGGCCGCGCTCGTCCAATTTTTTTGCGAGGCAAAGAAATTGTTCGATGTTCCGCCCGGT
>JAEUQN010000331.1 GCA_016789725.1 Blastocatellia bacterium
CGTATCAGGAGAGCGAGCTTGCCATCAATGAAGTCGTCCAACTCAACACGACGGAAGTCTGGGAATTGAGCAATACCGACACAGGAGGAATGATGGGCATGAGCATGGTGCATCCCATTCACATCCACGGCCTGCAATTTCAGGTGCTGGAACGAAGCGTCAATGCACAGTTTGCCGCTGGCTATGAAACAGTCCGCTACGGCTATGTGGATGAGGGCTGGAAAGACACGGTAATGATGATGCCGGGCGAACGCATCAAAGTCTTACTTCGCTTTGAGGACTTTACCGGAACGTATGTCTATCATTGCCATAACCTCGAACACGAAGACGCGGGAATGATGCGCAATTACCAAGTGCGCGCCTAATAAAAAAACAATGCTGAGAAAATTCACGCAGTGCATAGCATTCGGGCAAACATTCTGCGGGGGAATTTACACAGACCCTCCGTGTAAAAATCCCCACAGACATTGATAACAAGGTGGCAACCTTTCTGGAACGCGGCTTGCCACAGGTAAAACAGGTGAATGAAGCCGAGGTAGATGGTGATAATCGCCGCTTGCGAACCTGAAAGTAGAATAATGACTCAACCAGCAGTACAACCAAGGAAAGTCCACGCACAAACCATCTGGCGAGCCACAATCACAGGCTTGGTCATCTTGTTTTTGTCTGTACCTCCTGCTTGGGCTGCTATCTTTTGCCATTGCGCGTCTGCAATGGCATCTCAGCATGTTTGTTGTCAGACAAAAGCATCTTCCGAGGTGTCTGAAAACAGTCACCATAGTCCTGAGCGCGAAAAGAAGGCTTCACATTGTCAATCTACTCCCGCTTCTTCTGTTTATTTTCAAGTGCGGAAATCTGCGCAAGACGCTATTACGTGTTGTGAGGCGACATCGCCACGTGAAGTGGAGAATGCCGAAGTTTCATTCGCCCCTACAGTCGGAGCAGAAGAGCCACCAGCACTTTGTGCCGCCTATCAACAGCGCCTATCTCAAGCACCACAAATTATTCATAACCTTCCACGACAGCCACAACGACCCTTGTATCTGGCTTTGTCCTGTTGGTTGATCTAGTCCGTCCAGCACTCCATTGCTATTTCTCCAGTCATCTTTGTGGGGAGCGATTACTGCTCTCGCAAAGACAGATCGCCATTCGCTCAAGAAGGATTTGTGATGAGACGCACAGGACTTTCAATGCTTGTGGTCTGCGCCATAGTCGGGTCTTCCCTGATGATAGGAACTGCTGTTGCGCAACCTGAGTCACGCCCGATTTCTACACCGCCCGGCGAACCGAAACGCACCGCATCCGCAGTTCTCGTCCTCAGCAATTTGATTGAAGAGGCATTAGCGCAGAATCCTGAAATTATAGCGATGCGGCGCAACTTCGACATGATGCGGGCGCGCGTGCCGCAAGCCAAAGCCTTGCCGGAACCGATGCTCAACTATGGGTATAACGGAAACGCCATCCCGTTGCCGCCCTTTGATATTCAAAAAGGTGACCCCGCCAGCGCCCGTACATTCAGCGTGACACAGGAAATTCCGTATCCCGGCAAGTTGGCAATCAAAGGCAAGATGGCGAACGTTGCGGCGGAATCAGAGTGGTGGAATTACGAGCAAGTGCAATGGAATGTCATCGCCGAAGTCAAAGACGCCTATTACGATTTGTACTATCTGCACAAAGCCCTCGAAGTGGTCACGAAGAACAAAGACTTGTTGGAAAAATTCACCAAGATCGCCGAGGCCAGCTACGCTGTCGGCAAAGGCATTCAACAAGATGTCCTGAAAGCGCAGGTCGAAGTCTCCAAGCTGATTGACCAACTAACAGTGCTGGAACAGCGCAAACAAACCGCTGAAGCACGGCTTAACAGTCTTCTCTTTCGGGAGCCGGAAACGCCCGTGGGAAAGCCGCTCGAACTGAAACCGCAGGATTTCACGCTGGGGCTGCTGGAACTCAATCAACTGGCGCTGACGAACTATCCAAGCTTGAAAGCGCAGCGACGCAGAATGGATCGGGAACAGTATGGCGTCGAATTGGCGAAGAAAGATTTCTATCCCGATTTCACGGTTGGCTTCACGTACTTCAATCGCCCCGGACTGCCAGAGATGTATGGCGTGAATGTGGGCGTGAAATTGCCCGTCTATTGGGGGCAGAAGCAACGTCCTGCGGTAGCGGAAGCAACAGCCAGTGCCGCTGTCGAGAAGCAACGACTGGACAACCTCACAACTGTGCTGTTCTTTCGCATCAAGGATCGTTTGCTGGCGGCGACGACGGCGCAGCGGCTGGTGAAGCTCTACGGCACGACGATCATTCCGCAATCATCGTTATCGCTCGAATCCGCCATCGCGGGGTATGAAGTGGGGAAAGTAGATTTTCTGACCCTGCTCGACAATTTAGTCACCCTGCTCAATTACGAACTCAGTTACTACGAACAACTCACCAATGTAGAGAAAGCAATCGCGGCCCTGGAACCGCTAGTCGGCCTCAATCTGAGGCCGTGACAGCGCGGCAGTGGGCACGCGAAGGAGTCCATCAACTAAGCACGAAATCAACAACTTGTTTCACAAAGGAGAAATATGAACCTGACAATTATTCACAAAACCATCGTCCAATGCGCGTTTTTCGTCCTCACGATCAGCACGTTGAGCCTTTTTGCCGTCGCACAAGATCACCACGATCACGGGCAGGAGATGAAAGCTCCACAGACGGCACAAGAGCATCGTGCGCGGGCAGAAGAGTATCAGAAGAAAGCCGAGGCGTATCGCAAGGAAGCCGAAGCCCACAAGAAGATGCTGGCCGACTACAGCAAGACCGTTGCTCGCAATCCGAAGGACACCGTCGAGAATGCCTACATCAAAAAGATGCGCCTGCATTGCGAAAAGTATAGCAGGGCCGCTGAAGCTCTCGCCCGTGAAGCCGAAGAAATGGCGAAATTCCACGAACTGCGAGCGAAAGAAATGGAAGGCAAGTAAGCGACTGTAGGCTGGTGCGGGTTTCCTTGCAGCCCGCACTAGCCTTTTTCAGAAGAGGTTGTGATTATGCCCGGCACTGAAACACCAGAAGAACAACCGGCATCATCTTCCCCGGCAAACGAATTGGCGCAAGCGGAAGCCTGCGTTGAGCAAAATGCTGAACCAGTTTTGCTGGAGTCGCAAGCTAAGGGGGAAGCGGTTCAGCCAACCAGGAAACGCCCTGTGCTTCGTTGGGTAGTTTTCTTGCTGCTCGCGGGGCTGGCTGTGGCAGGCTATGCGTATCGCACACGTTGGCTCAAACTCTTTGCCAGAGAATCGGCGACAACCGCCACAACCGCCGAACGCAAAGTGCTGTATTGGGTTGATCCGATGCACCCGGCCTACAAATCCGACAAGCCGGGGACGGCTCCTGACTGCGGAAT
>JAEUQN010000332.1 GCA_016789725.1 Blastocatellia bacterium
GGAAACAATAAAGCAAAAACACTGCCCCTTGTTTTTCTCGTCAATGAAAATTCACCTGAGGCGGAAATCCTCGGCGGTTTGCAGGCGGCACAGGTTGCGTTTGTTATCCAGGACGGCGCGCCAACAGCAGAAACAGGCGTAGCAACGACTACGATCAAGCTGCCAGATAATGTCGAAGTGATCATGCGAAAAGCGGAGCTTGCGAACCCCGACGGAACCATCGGATTCGCGGCGGATGCGATTGCACCGCAAGGCGAAGCGTGGCAACTGGCGCTGCGGTTGATCGCCGAAAATAAATTCGTTTCCAACCGTCCAAAACCTACGCCGACCTTTGCCGCGCAAGTCAGCCAAAAAGAAAAACCTTATGCCGAAATGGAGTTTCCACCGACCGAATATCGGTTGCTGGCGTTGTTTCGGTTCTGGACCATCATCCATTACTTTTTCCCCTATAAAGATTTGCAGGATGCGCCGTGGGAAAGTGTCTTGCCGAAGTTCATCCCCAGGTTTGAAGCAAACAAAGACGCCGGAGATTACCAACTGACCGTCCGCGAGATGGCTGCCGAGGTGCAGGATTCGCATGTTCGTGTGGGCAATGCGCAGAAAGCTCTTGACCGCCTCGGCAGGTTTTCTCCGCCGTTTTACGCGAAGTTTATTGAGGGACAGTCCGTTGTTGTTCGCGTTCTGGATGAAAGCGGTAGCGTTAGGCCGGGCGACACGATTCTTACCGTAGATGGCGAAGCGGCGGAAACGTATCGGGAGAAACTTTCGCGCTACTTCTCCGCTTCCACGCCGCAAGCGATGCAGCGGCTTTTGCATTTGAATTTGCTGCGTGGGCCAAAAGACTCGAAATGTAAATTATCGGTGCGCGGTTTGGACGGCAAAGTGCGGGAGGTCGAAGTTGTCCGAAGTGTCGCGGGCGACGATCCGCGCTTGCCTTCGCTGTTCTCCAATCAACGAACCACGCCTGTCGTGGCCGTCCTGCCTTCCGGGTTCGGCTATGTTGATCTGGCGCGTTTGACTATCGCCGAAGTGGACAAGATGTTTGCGACGATCAAGCCCACATCCGCCACGATTTTTGATATGCGCGGCTACCCGAACGGCACGGCTTGGGAGATTGCGCCGCGCCTGACCGCAAAGAAGTCTCCTGCTGCCGCGCTTTTCTCACGCCCGCTGCTGGACGCTTCGCTTTTAGGGATTCCTGATTATGGAAAGCCGAGCTTCACGTTCGAGCAGCCGCTTCCCGAAGCGAAAGGTGAAATGTATCAAGGCAGAGTGGTGATGCTGATAAACGAAGATGCCATCAGCCAGGCCGAAGGGACTTGTATGTTTTTCCAGACGGCAACGGACGTTACGTTCATTGGCACACCTACGATGGGCGCAAACGGTGACGTTACAGACACGACACTGCCGGGAAACTTGACGGTGAGGTTTACGGGGCACAACGTTCGCCATGCAGACGGACGACAACTGCAAAGAGTCGGGATTCAGCCCCACATCCGCGTCGCGCCCACCATTCGCGGCACAATCGAAGGACGCGACGAGGTACTGGAAGCAGCGATCAAATTTTTACAGGCAAGCAAACAAAAGTAGGGCATCTGAATTACGCCAAGGTTTCAGTGAACACCTGTCAGGAGGATTCTTTATGACCATCTCACGTCGTTCGTTTGTGCTGACCTCGTTGGCCGCAATGCCTGCGGCTTCGCTCGCCGCTGCTCCCGAACAAAACTGGCCGATGTTTCGCGGCCCCGGTGGGCGCGGCGTGGCGGACGGATTCGCTACGCGCGTCAACTGGAGTGTGGATGCCGCGCAAGGCAAGTCCTCGGGCTTGTTATGGCGCGCGGAAATTCCCGGTCTGGGACATTCCAGCCCGATTGTCTGGGGCAATCGCGTGTACGTCGCCACGGCGGTGCGGCTGTCGGGCAAAGCGCCGCTGCGCCTCGGCGCGTATGGCGACAACACGGCTGCCGAAGACAATGACGAGCAACGCTGGTTGATCGCGTGTTTTGACAAGCAATCAGGGCGGCGGCTCTGGGAACGCGCGCTGCGCACCGGCAAGCCCGCTGTCACGCGCCACACCAAAGCGACGCACGCCAACACGACGCTCAGCACCGACGGCAAGCGGTTGATCGGCTTCTTCGGTTCGGAAGGTCTTTACTGTTTTGATTTGAATGGCAAGCCGCGATGGAGCAAAGACCTGGGCGTCATCAACATCAGCAAATACGGCATCGGCTGGGGCTATGCCAGTTCTCCGGCGCTGCACGGTGACCGCATCGTGTTGCTCTGCGATGATCCGAGCCAGCCATTTATCGCGGCTTTTCATGCGGCGGACGGCAAAGAGTTGTGGCGCGTCTCGCGTAAAGGCGATTGCGAACGCAGTTGGGGAACGCCGCTGATTCACTACGACGGCACGCGCACACAGGTCGTGGCGAACGGCTGGCCTTACGTGATCTCCTATGATCTCGCAACCGGCCAGGAACTCTGGCGGTTGCGCAGCGGCGGCGATAATCCGATTCCGTCACCGTTCGTCGCCGACGGCATGATCGTTGTGACCAGTGCGCACGGCGGCAAAGCGCCGTTGTTCGTGATTCGCCCGACGGCGCGCGGCGATATTTCGCTGGCCGAAGGCAAGAGCAGCAATGACGCGATTGTCTGGTGCGCGCCGAACGGCGGTTCGTACATCTCCACGCCCGTCGTTTATCAGGGCTATTTGTACCTCGCGGCGCACAACGGTGTGCTGCGCTGCTTCGATTTCAAGACCGGCGAGAAGATGTATGAAGAACGCCTCGGCCCCGCCGCCCTTTGCTCTGCTTCGCCTGTTGCGGCGGACGGCAAAATCTATTGCACCAGCGAAGACGGCGTCATTTACGTCATCAAGGCCGGGCCGAAATTGGAAGTGCTGGCGAAAAACGATCTGGGCGAACCGTGTTTGGCGACGCCCGCGATTTCACAAGGCGTGCTCTATTTCCGCACGGCAGCGAGCCTGATTGCGATTAAGTGAAGCATATCGTCCCGGTAGCGCAAGTGCGTCAGGGGTGCGGAATCCACAACTCAAAGGAGAGCAGGTATGAAACTGAAAAACCACATTCTGTTATTCATCATCGTCGGCATTTGGTTGTTGCCGCCAATGCCAACCTTCGCGCAGGCCAAACGGTTTGACATCGAGGCGGCGGCGAAGTTAGTGCGGTTAAGTGACCCCAACATCACACCCGATGGCAAATCCATCG
>JAEUQN010000333.1 GCA_016789725.1 Blastocatellia bacterium
AGCCGCTGCCATCGTTGCCGCAACAATCAAACAAGACCAAGTAGAGCTGATACCTGATTCCCGCTCCCTGATTGCATGGTGATTTTGTCGTCAGGGATCGGGAATCAGTTCCTGTGAATTGGAGTCCCCGATGAAACCTGCGGCACAATTATTCAGAGCGATTTTCCTCATCTTTTTATTGTCACTCACGGCTTTCGCGCAAACGCTTCCCTTCTTCACCGAGCAGCAATACAAGTATCTCGTCGGTGAAATTTCAGGCGATGCGGCATATGAGCATCTACGCTTCACGACGCAATTCCACAAGCCCGGCGGTGGCGCTGAAGGCTTAATGTCCATTGCCAAATACGTCGAGGCGAAAGCCAAAGAATATGGCTTGCAAGATGTAAAGCTCATCAAACAAGCCGATACGGACCCGGCCTGGAATGCACGGCGCGCTGAATTGTGGATCGTCGAGCCAGACATCCAACTGCTTGCCAGCCTCGTGCAAACGCAATTGCATCTGGCCGATCATTCGCGCAGCGCCGATGTGACCGCCGAAATCGTGGATGTCGGCGCGGGGCTGACTGAAAAAGATTATGTAAGCAAGGACGTCAAAGGCAAAATCGTGTTGGCGTGGGGAAACACAGGCGCAGTGATGAACGAAGCCGTGTGGAAACGAGGTGCGCTCGGCATCATCTATCACCCCGATCCACACGCCATTGATTATCCGACCAATTCCGTCAGCCATCCCGATCAAGTGAGATGGATTCGCGTGCCTCTCGAAAGCAGTGACGGCAAGCCCGGCACGTTTGCGTTTGGCCTTTCACATCGGCAAGGCATCGCATTGCAAAGCTTGCTCGCCAACAGCAAAACGCCGATCAAAGTGCATGCGGTGGTCGAGGCCGATCTGAATCCCAACGACAAATGGCAAGTGATGGTCGAAGGCTTTATTCGCGGCGAGATCAGCGATCAAGATGTCATGCTGACCAGCCACATGCAGGAAGAAAAATTTTCCGCCAATGATGACGGAAGCGGCGTTGGCAGCACGCTTGAAATTGCGCGCGCAATGACAAAATTAATTCGTGAAGGCAAGCTGCCCAAGCCGAAACGCAACCTTCGATTCTGGTGGACTACAGAAATCAGTAGCGAGCGACAATACTTCGCCGACAATCCAACCGAGGTCAGTAAGATTCTCTGCAATATCAATCAGGATATGGTCGGCGCGAATCAGGCGCAGGATATTATGCGCGTGCAAAATATCACGCGGCTTCCCTTTTCGCGCTGGCATTGGCTGAACGACGTGACAGAAGCGGTGATTGATTTTGTCGTGCGCTCAAACACGCAACAGCTCTCCGAGTTGCAAGCAGGAATGCCAGCAAATCCATACCCAAAACCGATTCTTTCGCGGCTTGGCTCGCGGCATCGCTACAACGCAGCGATGGTTCCATATCATAACAACACGGATCACATGACATTCACCGAAGCCCCCATTGGCAAGCCCGGCATCACGTTTACGAATTGGCCCGACAATTACATTCACACCAGCGATGACGACCTCTGGAATATTGATCGCACGCAATTACAACGCAATGCGTTTGGCGTTGCTGCGATTGGTTTCACCGTCGCCAATGCGGATGAAAAATCGCTGCCGATGATCGCCAATGAACTGTATGGCCGGGCGATGGTTCGCTTGGGCGAAGATTTCAAAGTAGCGTCAACCTTGCTCTCAACCGCCGCGCCAAGCAATCGCGTCGAAGCGTACAAAAAAGCTCTCAATCAAATTCAGGAAGCCAGCAAACGCGAAGACCTGGCAATTGACGCGCTGACGCAAATCACGAAAGCGGCCCGTCCCTTGATGAGCGAATTGCGCGATGGACTCAAACGCACGGCGGACGGATACCTGCTCAATTTGCGGTCGCGTTACCTGGTACTTTTCAACGAATCTTCGCCGGGATCGTTGCCGTTGAGCGCGAAAGAAACTGACTTATCCGGCCTCACGCCGCAATTGATCGCTGGCCCCAAAGACTTCTTAACCAAACGCAACCAGGTCAAAGGCGTACCCAAATTACATGCACTGATGGCGTTTGAAATCCTGAACTTTGTGGATGGCAAGCGCAACGGCCTGGAGATTTACAATGCTGTCAGCGCCGAAGCCTTGCGAGCGGGCGAAACGTATTACGGTCTGGTGACGCCTGAGATGGTTGGCGGGTATCTGCAAAATCTCGAAGGCGCGGGTCTCATCAAGTTGCAAAAGAAGTGAAACACCGCTAGTTTTATTTCCGTCTTCTTAATCGAAACAATCTGTAGTGCTGGTTGTATTGCGCTGGCCGCATTGTGTTGGGAAGTTACGCATCCTGCGTGCTCATACTCGAACAATTGAGTCTATTTATCGTCCGTGTTTTTTAGCCATCGGTGTTTTGCCGAAGGCGTAATCACTTAGGACAGAAATTAAATCTGGTCTGCTCCGGGGAATCATGAAAAAAACAGCTTTCACTTCGCTCATTATCCTTTTTCTTACTGGCTCGTTATTTCTGAGTTGCCGCACCAAGCAATCGGAGACAAGTCCCACGACTCAAACCCAGGCCTCTGCCGCGCCCGGTAATCTCCCAGCTCAAAAAGCGGAGTTTAGGGTGCCTGAAGGATTCACCGTTGAGCAGGTCGCAACGTCGGAGTTGACGGGGTCCATCGTGAATCTGACCTTCGATTCAAAAGGCCGTCCGGTAATCTCGCGCGAACGTGGTCCGGTCGTGATTCTCGAAGACGCCGATAAAGATGGCAAATTTGAATCGCAGAAAACCTTCACCGACAAGGTACAAAACAATCAGGGATTATTTTTTAATGGATCATCGCTGTATGCGGTTGGCGATGTGCCGTCCGATTACAAAGGCGACGTCAAAGGCAGTGACGATCTGAAACAGGAATTTGCAGCCGCTCGCCAGGAACGACAGGATGAATTCAACACCCGGCAACGCCCGCAAAATCAACCACCGCAACCAGACGAAAAACCGAATGGCGTCACGGGTCTCTATCGCATTGACGACACGAATGGCGATGATGTTGGCGACGATTTGACGATCATTGGATTGGTCAAAGGCGGCATCGGAGAACACGGCCCGCACGCGGTGATGTACGGCCCCGATGGTTTGATGTATTTCGTCGTGGGCAATCATGCCTG
>JAEUQN010000334.1 GCA_016789725.1 Blastocatellia bacterium
GCCGCTGTCCGGTTCATAGAGCGCCCACGTCACGGGGCCAAACGAAATCTGCGGCCAGCGTTTTTCGAGTTCGTCGCGCTGCAACTCCTCAAACTTCACACCGCATTTCGTCAGCGTCGCTTTCGTCGCTAATGTGTATGCATCCTGTTCGCGCGCCATCCACAACATCCCGGTTTTATGAAACAGCGGTTGCTTCACCTGCGCGAAAAACTCTTGCCACATTTTGAGCGAGCGCATTGACCAGCGCGTATAAATTTCGTCCGCGCCGTAGCCCATCCGAATCACGCGCGATTCGCCGCCCGAACTGGCGCGGCTGTGCGCTGCGCCATAGGCGTCGAGCAGTGCCACTTTCTTTCCTGCCTTTTGCAAATGCCACGCTGTCCACGCGCCAAATACGCCTGCGCCAATCACGGCAACATCAAACGTTTTTGCAGTCATCTTTCTTTGCTTTCCTTGCGTGTTTGTCAGTTGACCGGGAACCAAAGCTCCGGCGGTCAACGCAGTCACAAACTCACGACGATCAATGTTCATGGGAGTGCGCATCATACCATTTCGCTCGCCAAAGCACGACCAGTGGATATGAGATAACTCTTCATCAAATAGCTCGGAAGCTGTACAAATCCAATTTCTCGAACGTCGCGTAGATACTAATGGATGAGCCTTCCTGCAACAATTGGTCACACTCGCTTTCCGCTGGTTTTGCTGGACAATTGCTGGCTGGGTTTGCCATTGATGCGTTGTGACAATAACCATAATGGCGCTGGTTGCTGTGCAATGGCTAAAGGTTCCTGCCAACGATTCATTAACCTCTACAACCACTTGAAAGAAAGGAAAATTTTATGTCATCACCCACAACACAAAATATCAGAGACACGCGCATTCGCATTGTGCAGGAACATTTGGACGCTGAAAACAATCATGACATTGACGCCATTATGGCGACGTTCAGCGCTCAGCCCGCGTTTGCGCTCAATGGCATGGATTTGGCCGGCGCGGAAGTGATTCGCGGCGTGTACGACGGATTTGGCTTTGGGCAACATGGCAGCTTTTCCGACATTCAGCTTGAAATCAAGCATTGGTATTTTGGCGACGAGAGCATTACGACGGAAATGATCCTGCGCGGCAAACACACAGGCGAATGGCAGGGCATTCCCGCGACTGACCGTGCGGTATCGGTGCCGCTCTGCGCCATCTTCACGTTCGATGCAGAGGACAAAGTTGCCAGCGAACGCGCCTACTTCGACGCCGCATCTGTCTTACAACAAATCGGCGTACTACAGTAACGGCCTGACCTCAGATCATTCGCGACTTGTCGAAGCGGCTTCGGCAGTTTTCTTGCCTGCGACAAAAGAAAGGACTAACATTGCCATTATTCTCAGTCTTTGCGGTTCATTGAAACTTCTCCAATCAATTCACAAAGGAGACACGTATGGCAATTAACGAAGAGAAACTACATCAGTTGCTAGGAAAATTCGTTACTGATTTTGGGGCAGCGTTTCATGCGGGTTTGGTGGTGATCGGCGAGAGTCTTGGGCTTTACAAAGCACTGGCGGGTACAGAACCACTGACTGCTGCCGAACTGGCGAAACGCACCAATACCAATGAGCGTTACATCCGCGAATGGCTGAATGCACAAGCGGCAGGCGGTTATATCGAATACGATGCCGCAACCAATCGGTATTACCTTTCTGATGAGCAGGCGTTTGCGTTGGCCGATGAAACAAGTCCGGCGTATTTGCCGGGCGCTTTTCTCGTTGCTGTTTCTGCGCTACGGGCTGTCCCCACCCTCACGGAACGATTTCGTACTGGCGAGGGACTGGGCTGGCACGAACACGATCACGGCCTGTTTCGCGGAACGGAGCTTTTCTTTCGACCCGGCTACGCGGCCAACTTGACGAGTTCGTGGATTCCTTCCCTCACCGGCGTGGAGGCAAAATTGAATGCCGGGGCCAAAGTCGCCGATGTTGGGTGTGGGCTTGGAGCTTCGACAATTCTGATGGCACAGGCGTATCCCAATTCGACTTTCGTTGGCTATGATTACCACGCTCCCTCCATTGAACTGGCGCAGCAGCGGGCCGCCGCCGCAGGCGTTACAGAAAGAGTAAAATTCGAGGTGGCCAAAGCCACAGATTACCCCGGCAAAGATTATGACTTTGTCGCTTTCTTTGATTGTTTGCACGATATGGGCGACCCGGCGGGCGCTGCTCGTCACGTCTTACAAACCCTGGCTCCTGAGGGCACCTGGATGATCGTGGAGCCTTTTGCGAACGATCAGGTAAAAGACAATCTGAATCCTGTCGGGCGTGCGTTTTATTCAGCCTCCACTTTGATTTGTACGCCCGCTTCCTTATCGCAAGAAGTTGGGCTGGCGCTCGGCGCACAAGCCGGTGAAGCACGATTGCGAGAGGTTGTTACGGCGGGCGGATTCACTAGATTCAGGCGCGCGACGGAGACTCCGTTTAATCTGATCTTTGAGGCGAAGCCATGAACCCCACCTGGCTAAACTGACGAGGACAAATCCTATGAAACTTTTTTGGAAAGCGAATGACCGCCAGGAATTGCCGCCTGGGCTATCTTAACGCCGATAGCCGTGGGGAGTGGGGCAAAATGACGGTTGATCAGATGCTTTGGCGTCTGTTGCCCGGAAGCAACAACCATTGAGCCTTCATCCACTATCGCTGAAAAGCGCGTGAGCATTGCCGATGTGCGCAAGTTCGTGATTCACGAATCTGAACGCGCCGCGATTCCCACTGGAGATCGTTCCTTTCATCTGCTGGTTCACAAAGACCTCGGCTGCGAACGCGTCACGCAATTTCTGGGCGTCATTCAACTGAGCCGCGCGCCGTTCCACTATCGCACCTACGAAGAAGCGATGTTGATTTTGCAGGGCAGCGGTATTGTTTGGGTGGATGATGAAAACTGTGAATTTGGAGTAGGCACGAGCATTTACCTGCCGCCCGGTCAACGCCACTGCCTCGAAAATCCGGGGCTAGAAGAGGTGCGTTTGCTTGA
>JAEUQN010000335.1 GCA_016789725.1 Blastocatellia bacterium
GGCAACCGCTGCATCTGAGCGGGCTGCGCTTTCGGGAAATGTTCGTCTGGTTGTCGTCTTCGCTCAGTGCCGTATCGCGCTCATCACTGGGCGATGAAGTGCCGTTGCAAAATCCGACGGCTCCGGGCGGATGGGCGTCGGTGTGAGCTTCACGTAGTAGCAAATTTATTTGCTACCAAAGAAAAGCGAATGAATTTGCTACGACGTGAATTCGCGCATCGCTTTCATAATCCGTGCTGCCGCGTTAAGATACCAGCCTTATTTTTCAAGCTATCAATCTCTTTACAGAAAGGTCATATCAAATGAGTGCGATTGAACAAATTCACGCGCGCGAGATTCTGGATTCGCGTGGCAATCCTACCGTTGAAGCAGAAGTCTACTTGGAATCCGGGGCCTGGGGACGTGCAGCCGTTCCTTCCGGTGCCTCGACTGGCGAAAACGAAGCTGTCGAGTTACGCGATGGCGACAAGGTCCGCTACCTCGGCAAAGGCGTAAAGCTGGCGGTAGAAAATATCAACAAGGCTCTCGATCAGGCGTTGGTTGGGATGGAGGTGTACGAACAAGCCGCAATAGATCAAGCCATGATTGATCTGGATGACACGCCGAATAAATCCAAGCTGGGAGCCAATGCCTTGCTCGCAGTTTCGATGGCGACCGCACGCGCGGCGGCGACCGAATTGGAAACGCCGCTTTATCGTTATATTGGTGGCGTTAATGCGCGAACCTTGCCGGTGCCGATGATGAACATCATCAATGGTGGAGCACACGCGGACAACAATGTGGACTTTCAGGAATTCATGATTGTCCCCGCTGGCGCACCATCCTTTTCCGAAGCGTTGCGCTGGGGCGCAGAAGTCTTTCACACTCTGAAAGGCGTGCTGAAAAAACGCGGCTATCAAACCGCAGTCGGCGATGAAGGAGGCTTCGCGCCAAGTCTGAAATCCAATGAAGAAGCCATTGATGTCATTCTCGAAGCCATCAGTGGTGCGGGTTACACGCCGGGTGAACAGATCGCCATTGCGCTCGATCCCGCGTCCTCGGAGTTTTTCAAGGAAGGCAATTACGTCTTCAAAAAATCTGATCAACGGGTGCTGACTTCCGAACAGATGGTTGAATACTGGGTCAACTGGTGCAAGCAATATCCGATCATCTCCATCGAAGACGGACTGGCCGAAAACGATTGGACAGGTTGGGCCGCGATCACCGCAGAACTGGGTGACACGGTGCAATTGGTCGGTGATGATTTGTTCGTCACGAACGTCAAATATCTGGAACGCGGCATCGAAGAAATCGTGGCGAATTCGATTCTGATCAAAGTCAATCAAATCGGCACGTTGACGGAAACCCTGGACGCGATTGAATTGGCGAAAACCAATAATTACACGGCGATTGCCTCGCATCGGTCAGGCGAAACCGAAGACCCATTCATTGCTGATTTAGCCGTAGCGACCAACTGCGGGCAAATCAAAACGGGTTCACTTTCGCGCACGGATCGCATTGCCAAATACAATCAATTGCTGCGCATCGAAGAAGAACTCGGCGCAGCAGCTCGTTACCCAGGTTTCAGTGCGTTCTATCAGTTGGAGCTGAAAGACCTGAACTTTCCTGTCCAATTGAACCGCACGCGCCGCTAGACGTTTTTTTTCAGTGGGCGCAGACACTCGATCTGCGCTCACTTCTTACCTTGTTTGCTCCCCATTTCTCACCCGCTGGAGCGTTTTTATGTCCCGTAAAATTTTACAGGTGGCAGCGTTATTTTTGACGCTCGCCATCTCATCGAACCCCACGGCACAAGTAGCGCAATCCCAGGCGCGCTATCAGGAAATCACCGTTGCATTACAGGATTTCGTTGGAGCCAATGTCAGAACAGATTCGAGCGGCGTTACGTTGACGGAAGCTACTGATCCGGCTTTTGCGATGACACCTGAACTGGTTGTCCCGTTGCTTCAGGCAGAACCATTTCTGGCGGTTGCTCCAATCGTGAATTTGAAAGGGACGGAAGACGGGTTATCGCTTCTCTATCGAACGCAGCAAAACCAAAATAGCTGGATTGAATGGACCGAAATTCAAATTGATCGGGACACGACGCCGCGCGGGAGTGGAAAATTAAGTGCCTTATTATTCCTACCCAAAGAAACAACCAAAGTTCAATTTCAATTACGACGACAACACACGGCACACCCGATTGTGACAAGCGTCTCAGAATTTAAGGTTGCATTTATCAATCCAGGGAAAACGCCATTGCCGGATCACAGTTTTCCTTTGTCCTCAAACCTCGCTCCACGAATTTCAGCCGAGAGCAGCGCCGCCAAATACCCCAAGCCTGTCATCACTTCGCGCACTGCGTGGGGTTGTCCCGATGGCCAAAATAATCCCAGAGCAACGCCGAGTTATACGACGGTGACGCATTTGATTGTGCATCACACGGCTGGCTCAAATACGGCTTCGGACTGGGCCGCAGTCGTGCGCGCCATTTGGAATTTTCACATCTTTACCAATGGCTGGAGCGACATTGGCTACAATTACCTGATTGACCCAAACGGCGTGATTTATGAAGGCCGCGCAGGCGGTGACAATGTGATCGGCGCGCATTTCAGTTGTCAAAACAGCGGCACAATGGGCGTAGCGATGCTCGGAACATTTACCTCGGTGCAGCCCTCCACAACAGCACTCAACAGCCTGAAGGAAATCCTAAGCTGGAAAGCAGATCAGCGCAGCATTGATCCGTCAGCTTCGACTTTTCATAACGGCATGCAGCAGGCTTTGCAAAATATTTCCGGGCATCGAGATGGCAATGGATTAACGCGAAGCTGTACGGCGACGGAATGCCCCGGCGAGACGTTTTACCCGCTGTTACCCAACCTTCGGACAGAAATAAAAGGACTCGTTAGTCCGATCAACGACTTCACACTGAGCACGACGACCGACCAGCAATTCGTGGCCAAGGGCGCTACCGTTCTATTTC
>JAEUQN010000336.1 GCA_016789725.1 Blastocatellia bacterium
GGAGCCGTGTGCGGGGAAACTCTCACGCACGGTTCTGAAGCCGAGCGGCGGGGGCGACCCCGTCCGCTTAGGTAACAGCTCCTGAGCCTCTTTCGTTACGTCGTCTCCAACCGGGAAAGGAGTTACATGAAGCAGCATGCATCAATGGTCATGATGGTCATTGGACTGTCATTTGTAACAACGACAACCGAGGCGCAACAACGAAAGGAGCGCAGGCCGTCAGAGCGGGAAAGGGGCTCCGCTCTGACGGTACTCAATAATCCGACTCCCTCGTATCAATCCGGCGAAGTGCAGGTCGAAGTCATTGGGGATGAAAACCCGATCATTCGTTTGCAGATGATTCCGAGCGGGCAAATTCTGGTGGAGTTTCCGGCGCAGGATCATATCTTCAAGGTGAACCCGGCTGATCCCGATTTGGTCACGATTGAGGATTCACCGACAAAAGCGACCGATCACTATTTGCTATTGCGTTCCAGTCGGCAGTTTTTGCCGAGCGCGGCTTCTGTTCCGCCAATAGCGACTTCCATGATCGTGCAGATGACCTCGGGGATGGTGATTACGCTGTTGCTATATCCCACGCGCGATTTCAACCAGACGGTGCATCGCTGCGTGGTGCGCTATGACCGCGCAGCGATTCTCAGCGCGCGACAGGCGGCAGGGTTGGATGTAAATCTGGATCGGCGGGAGGAAATAACCGTGGCTCGTTTGCCCGCTTCCTGGCAAGTGGCAGCACTGCCGAAACCTGCCGCAGAAGCTGCCCCGATCAGTCCGCCGCCTGTACCATCAACACCTTCGCCATCGACTCCGGCCAAGCCCGTCGAGGAAGAGTCAGTGTTACTGACTCAGCGATTGGAGGCGTTGGCAGCACCGAAGAGCTGGAGCAAACCGCTGCACGGACTGCAAGCCGCGCTGCAATCGCTCACACTGAAGAATGGGCAGCGACAGGTGCTCGTCACCGTGCGCAACACGCTTTCCGTGCCGCTCCATCTTGTGCCGGGACAACCCGAATTATCCCTGCGCACGTTGGATCGGAAGGGGCGTGTCTTGCAGGTGGAAACGCTCAAGCCCCTGTCGGTGGATGCGTCCAATACGACCAGCTTGCTCGCGCCACAAGGCATTGCGAGTTATTTGCTGACCTATTCCACACCAATATTGGTTTCCGGGCAAAAGCTCTTTGTCGTCATAGCAGAGTCCAACAAAGCCGACGATCCGCTTTTGCTCGAAATCATGCCGTGAAACCAGGGTTGTGTTTCGTGGCGTGCAGGGAATGACCCACAGGGAGCACCGGCCACACAGGGAAAGGAAGCGTTTGCCTCCTTCGCACTTCCCCGTGTCTCCCCGTGGTTCATTCCCCAAGAAAGAAAGGTGAATATGAATCAGACCGAACCTGAAGACCTACCCGAAGTCCATTTGCAGGATGTGACCGAAGACGAAACGTTAGAAATCGCGCCGCCTGCTAACTCGCGCAAAAAGAAGTTGTTGATGATCGGTGGTCTCGTTGTGTTGTTGTTGCTAACCGCAGTGGGCGGCTATTTCCTGCTCAGTGGCAAAGAAGTCAATGTCAGAGCTGTGCGCAAAACGCCGGAGCGGGTCACGAATGGCGGCGATTTACAACAGGCGGCGTATGACTCCTTGCGTGGCTCACTCACGAGTCCGCCGCCCGCTGCCGTCGCGCAAAGTGCTGCGGCTAACATTGGCTCAAATCAACCGACCACCATTGCCATGGCAGGCATGACGCCTTCGCCTACTGTGAGTCCGAGTCCATCGCCAAAGCCTACAGCGCCGATTCAATCGGGCATTGCCCTGACAATTGCGCCACCACCGGAGGTCACAGCAACGAATTCACCAACGAAGCCTGTGGGAGCATTGAGTCCACCAATCGCGCTCCCTACAGACAACAAAGCCGTGAGCCAGAACGCAATCGCCATCAGCAAGCCAAAGACCGATGCCTCGATTGTCTTTGCCAGTTTGCCCGCGAAACAGACCACAAAGAATGAGTCTCCCACTACCGCATACCACGATGGTCCTCAGCCCTTTCCTCTTCCTACACCTCCACTGTCGCTGGAAAAGAGTCTGCGCGCGCTGCCGAGTTTTGGCGCGCTGTTGCCGGTGCGGTTGTTAGGGATGCTCTATACCTTGCGTCCGAACACGGTCGTGCGGATGGAATTATTGCGTGACAGCAAAAACGAGCATTGGCAATTGCCGCGCGGCACGATTTTCGTGGGAGCGGTGCAGGGCGCAGGGCGAGATCGCGCGTATGTGCAGATCAAAGGATTCATTGATCCCACGACGGAGCGCTTCACCAAACTGGACGGGGAAGCGCTCGGCAACGATGGCGGCGCAGGTTTACGCGGGAAGGAACGTCGTTTGTCTTCCGTCTGGTTGCGCGTGCTGGATCGCGCCGCGCAGACCGGGACGCAGCTTCTCACGAGTTTGCTAGGCCGCAATGGTTCACAGGTCATCATCGCGGCAGACCCGGCAGGGATGTACCGCAGCGCGATGAGCAACGAATCCTCCCAAGTACAAAACAATCGTAGTTTTGTCGAGGTGGCAGCCGGAACGGTGGGCTTTGTGTTGGTCACGACTTTGCCAACGACTGCGTCCGCCGACGCGCCTAGCGCCACAAATATCAATCAGACACAAGCCGCACTCACGGATGCTGAACTGGCCGATTTGTTCAGTTCCTCTGACCCAACCAGGATACGCGCCGCCTTGCCGCGTCTGACGCCCGAAGTCCGGCGCGTCGTAGAGCAATCCCTCAAAGAAATGGAGCACTGAATGCAACCGCATTGTCCTACCAAACCAACGATCAATCCTCGTACACTGCTCGCGGAACAAGACGCAAAC
>JAEUQN010000337.1 GCA_016789725.1 Blastocatellia bacterium
GTGACAACTGACGCAATGCGCGTCAAATATCGGTTGGATGTCGCGGGTAAAGTTTACGGCTGGCGTTTGCTGTACGTATCCCGTCGCAAAGGCCAAAGTCGAAAGCAACAATGCGCAAAGCGTTAATTTGAAGTTCCTGTTCATCGTAACCTCGAAGCAGAAGGGGCAGTCTTGAGTGAAGCCCGGAAGAAGGCAAAGTGTAACGAATCTTGACGCGTTTTAGTAGTACAGAATCACTGCTTAGGAGACATTCTGCAAATGCGGGCGAACATCCTGAAACCAGCGGTAGAGCTTCGTCGGATGAACCCCCAGCCAATATCCAACGCGCAGCGCATACATCAAAAACGTCGTTCGCCAGGGACCATTGGCAATGTAGCGGCGGGCGGAAATGGTGACGGGTGATGTAAGAATAGCGAATTGTCCGTATTGCTTGAGGTCGGTGACAAATCGCACATCTTCAAAAAACGGCCACGCTTCAAACCCGCCAATGCGGTCGAACACCTCCCGCCGCACGAAAATCGCTTGATCGCCCGTTGCTGTTTTAGTCACCCGTGTGCGTGCGTTGATGCCTTTGGCAATGAGGCTGAGCGAGCGTGGATGTTGCTCTGCAAAGCGAATCAGAAATGCGCCGCCTTGGACTTGGGGTTGTTCCAATGCTTGTTGCATTAACTTCCACGCATCGCCCGGCAGCCAACAATCGCCGTGTAAAAAGAGCAACACTTCGCCCGTAGCAATTTTGGCTCCGGCATTGAGTTGACTGCCGCGACCGCGTGTGGCGTCCAGCGCGATGGTCTCCGCGCGTTGGTTCAGCATTTCGCGCGTGCCGTCGGTGCTGCCGCCGTCCACCACGATGATCTCGGCTGTTGGCAATCGGGATTTGAGTGTCGCCAAAGTGGATGGCAACTCTTCACGTTCGTTTAGGACCGGAATGATGACGGAAAGTTTCATGGGCGCTTTGATGCTCGACAGTACAGGAACTTCTGTCAAGCACGACAGTCACTTTTGTCGAGAAGGAATATTTAGGCTTGCGCGCAGCATATACAAACTGGTAAAGGCAATAGCACATTTTGCACAGAAGTTACCGAGGCACGACAGATGGCCCGGCTGTCGCGGTCCTGAAATCAGGGCAAATACGGAACAGGCCTGCCGCCTGTCCTACATTTTTTGAGGAGACTTTACGAATGAAGTTGCTTTCAACTGGTGGCTGGCTCGTGGTTGTTTTGTCGCTGTTTTTAGGAGCCTGCAACAAGCCGCAACCCGGCCCAACTGCGACGCCGTCATCATCATCACCCGCCGCCACGGCTGCGACTTTCGATCACAAAGCATTCGACGAATTACTCGCCACCTATGTGAATAAAGACGGCGGAGTGGATTACGCGGGCTTCAAAACGCAGCGCGCCAAACTGGATCAGTATTTGACGACGTTGGCTGTTGCGAATCCCCAGAACTTTCCCAATGATGCGGAGCGATTGGCCTTTTGGATCAATTCGTACAATGCGTTCACGCTGGCCGATGTGTTGGATGATGTGTTGGGGAAAGCCAAAAGCGTGCGCGAGGTCAAAGGCTTCTTCGATCAGAAAAAGCATAAGATCGCAGGCGAGGAATTGACACTGGATCAAATCGAAAAGAAGGGCCGCGATTTGAAAGACCCACGCATCCATTTTGCTGTGAACTGCGCTTCGATGAGTTGTCCCAAATTGCAACCGCAGGTATACACTGGCGCAATGTTAGACGCGCAATTGACGAAAGTGGCGCGTGCCTTTTTGGCGGATTCCGGGCGCGGATTAAATTACCTGGAAGGCAAAAATATCGTGTATCTCTCGCCGATTTTTAAATGGTATGCCGCCGATTTTACCGATACCAACAGCGTCGTTGCCCGCCTGAAAGCGGAAGCTTCCGGCGAAGAGTTACTCGACGTTGCCAAAAAATACCTGCCCGCCGAAGTGGCCCAATTTTTCACCGAAAAAAAGCCGAAAGTAGCTTATCTGGAATATGACTGGTCGTTGAACTCGAAAGAAAATAATCCGTGATGACGTGGCGGAACAGATGACGGCAGAAAATTTGTATTGTGTTTCCGAGGGATGCACCGGACAATAACGACCAACCAAAGAAACTGCGACCGATGACGAATAACTGATTTTAGGAGGAAGAACTTATGACTCGTACAGCCCTCGCTGTCGTCTTCTTATTAACATTTTCATTCGCCGCCTTGGCGCAGGACAAAGGGGTAGGGCAAATTTTGCATCGGTCCAAAATGAGGCGCACGTCTAGTCCGATCAAAATTGTGGAGGGCAAAGTCTCAGAAATCAACGATGGAAAAGTCATCATCGAAAATGATTATGGAGCCAAAAAAGAACTCAAGCTCAGTTCGAAAACAAAGTTTCAGTTGACCGAAAAAAAACGCGTCAAGCTCACCGAAGTCAAACCGGGGACGTTCGTTAAAATCACGTTTGATGAAAACGATTTGACTGCCACCAAAGTGCAGGAAACGACCAAGCGGTTTCGAGAGTGATGGCGAGCCGTGAAGCGTTGATCGTGAATCATTAGCCGTCAATGGATGGCTCAAAATCGGTGGGCAACTGGTAGCCCCTGAAATCTATGAACAACCGAAAAGCAATTTTCATCGTGGCACT
>JAEUQN010000338.1 GCA_016789725.1 Blastocatellia bacterium
CGCTCCGTGACGGTTCCGCCGACCACGCTGGAATGGTTGAAAACATTGGCTTGGCCCGGCAATGTCCGTGAATTGGAAAACGCCGTCGAGCGCGCCGTTACGCTGAATGCCAGCGGGCGTTTATTGCCCGAAGATTTCACGCAATTCACGCCGACCCCGTTTTTACAAATCTCCGAAATGAACAGACAGGCAATCAACCCTGTTCCTGCTGGTCATTCTTCGCCGAATCGAGATTCGTGGCAGTGCGCAGTTCCATTGACGCTGGATGAAGTCGAACGCCAACATATCGTCGCCACGTTGCGTTATACCGAAGGCAACAAATTGCGCGCGGCGGAATTGCTCGGCATCGGACGTTATTCGCTCTACCGCAAAGCCGAACGCCTGGGGATTGATTTGGATTCGTTGTCCATTCGCCCGAATTGAGAGCCGCCCGACGGTTGACCAATGGCGTTAGATTGAGACCGTATGGCGGGCGGCTCGCCTGCCATGAACGGGCGAGCCGCCCGTTGTACGATGGCGATTTTCCTGAACTTAATACCATTGGCCTGTTGACCGCACTGCGATCACGAGAATTGAATTTGTGGTGGCAGCGATTTATACTTCAGCTCGTCTCAGAGCAACTCCCTTCGTACTCATCGTTAGCAAAAGGTTCAGCCACAAGGAGGCAAGCGGGATGCGATTACGACGTAATCAAAAAACTAACCAACCTGACCCAAAACAGTGCGTTTGGAGAATTTGTTCTGAGGCCGCTGTGAAACTCGGATTTGCCAGTCAGGTCGAGCGACGTGAGGTTTCGCCATAGACCAACTTGAAATTGGTCTATAGCGAAACAATTGGTCTATAGCGAAACAATGTTTTTCTATAGAGAAACAAGGCAATCCGTCTAATTACATGTTCGGCGGCTAAGGCTGATGAAGTAACTATAGGAAGAAAGATGAGACACAAATCACACTTTTCGCTTTTCCTACTTTTATTGTTAATGCCTCTTATAGCATTTGGGCAGGACAAATTCTTTGACTCAAGTGGAATCCGTATCCGATATATTGAACAAGGAACAGGAGAACCGATAGTTCTTCTGCACGGCTATGCGGGCGACCTCAGTACTTGGACTAGGTTTGGAATATTTCAGGATTTGGCAAAGGATTATAGAGTAATCGCAATAGACATTCGAGGGCACGGCAAAAGTGATAAACCGCATGATCCAAAACAATATGGTGCGAAGATGGGTATTGATGTGATTCATCTTTTGGATCACCTTCACATCCGAAAAGCCCATATAGTCGGGCTTTCAATGGGCGGCGCTATCACTGCAAAACTGTTGACTCAAAAACCTGAGCGATTTCTGACTGCGACTTTAGCTGAATCTGGGGGAACTTTAGGATGGACAGCCGAAGATCAGTCTCGTGCGGAGAGAGAGGCTACTGAAACAGAGCAAGGAGTAAGTCGCACTGTGGTATTGCGTTATTGGCCGACGAGCAAGCCTAAGCCGACCGAAGAAGAAATCGAAGCAGAACTTAAAGAGCGGCGAGCTGCTAATGCCGGGCAAGATGTGATTGCGCGTGCAGCGGTCAGGCGTTCTGCGGGTGATCGGGCAGTGACCGAAGCTCAGGTGGCGGCTGTCAAAGTGCCAACCATTTCAATAGTCGGAACCGCCGATCCTGTGATGGAAAAAGTGCGCCTTCTGAAAAGTGTAATGCCACAGTTGAAAGTCGTAACAATAGATGGGGCTACACACGGTGATGAGACGGCTGCCTTCAGACGCCCTGAATTTCTTCGGGCATTGCGAGAATTCCTAAGTTCTAATTCGCAACTAAAGCGATAAGCAGGGACTTGTTGATAACCAATTGCCGCCGAACATCCATCTGAGGTGGAGTTGTCAAGCCGAAATCAGCTTTTAGCCGCTTCCAGTAAAGGAATTAACGGCGAATTGGTTTTCCGCAATTGGGCCAAATAGCGCGCTTCGTCATATGGTGTTTTGGTCTGCCAGCATTTCCAAATAATCCGAATCCATTTGAAGGCCAAGGCGCGCAAGGCTGCTGAGTGACCTTTGCCTTTACTGCGCTGCAAGTGATAGAACGCCTTCGCCCAACCACATTGCGCCGGAGAGGTAGAGGCAATCGCAGCAAGGCCGAATGGCCTAGGCACAAGTTCGGGAGATGCCGACTAACATTGGTGGAAATGGTAGCTGCGGGTAGGGAAGAAGCCTCTGATGGTTTGCGTTTTCTTATAGCCCAGTCGTTCACGGCTCGGGGAACATACAGGAAAGCGCGAAGAGGGCACTTGGAGCGTCCTTCTCCGCAGGCTTAAGCCCAGGCGCAAAGCCCGATTCATCGGGCTTCTCCCTTGGTTTGGTGTTCACCCAGCCGTGAACGACTGGGCTATTCAAAAACAACAGAATTTCTTAGAGAGTGTTTGGAAATTCGACGATCATAACCCGCGCAGGCGGGTGGTAGGGTAAAGCCTGGGGTGAAGGCGAGAGCCGGAACCCCAGGGCAGCGTGATCACAAGCGCGTAGCTGTGAAACAGGCGACAGCGAATCGGCTCTCGCCCGTTGCACGGGCTGCGAGGTTCTTTTCACGTCCACCTGGGGCTACACGCCCCAGGCTTTATGCTGCCGCTTGCTTCGCAAGC
>JAEUQN010000339.1 GCA_016789725.1 Blastocatellia bacterium
CAACAGCGGCGGCACGTAATAAAGCATCGGCAGCGTGCGGAATTCAGGATGCAGCGGCAACGCCATCTTCCACGTTTTGACGTAGCGATAGACTGGCGAACGTTCGCACACTTCCAGCGTCCGTTCATCAATGCCGTTCTTGATCGCGGCTGCACGCACCGTTGGGTCTTTTGGATCGAGAATCAAATCACGCTGTGCATCTACGAGTTGATCGTCCGGCACGTTGAGCGCCTCAGTGATTCGGCTCGCGTCATACAGCAATCCGCCGAGATAGCGAATTCGTCCCACACACGAATGGAAGCACGCCGGAGCCTGCCCGGTTTCCAGGCGCGGGAAGCACAAAATACATTTCTCCGATTTGCCCGTTGACCAGTTGTAATAAGTCTTTTTGTACGGACACGCCGTGATGCACATGCGCCACGCGCGGCAGCGTTCCTGATTGAGCAGCACGATGCCATCTTCGCCCCGTTTATAAAGCGCGCCCGAAGGACACGCCGCGACGCAGGCCGGATTGACGCAATGATTGCAGATGCGCGGCAGATAAAAGAACACCAGCCGATCCAGCTCAAAAACCTGCGCGCGTTCTGCTTCCGTCAGCGCCGCCCAGTTCGGATCATTCGCGGCATACACGGGTGAACCGCCCAAGTCGTCGTCCCAGTTGGGGCCGGCCTCAATGTCTATGTATTTGCCCGTGACCATCGAAATCGGACGCGCCGTTGGCTGATCGTCGCCCGCTGGCGAATCAAACAGGTCTTCGTACTTATACGTCCACGGCTCGTAGTAATCATCCATCTTCGGCAAATGCGGATTGTGGAAGATGTTCAGCACACGCAATTCGCGGCGACCCATTTTCAAATCCGGTTGCCCGTTCTTTTGCTCCCAGCCGCCGTGATATTTGTTTTGGTCTTCCCACGCGGTCGGATAGCCGGTGCCCGGCTTCGTCTCAACGTTGTTCCACCACATATATTCCGCGCCTTTGCGATCCGTCCAGACGTTCTTGCAGGCTATCGAACACGTATGACAGCCGATACATTTGTCCAGATGAAAGACCATCGCAATTTGTAAGCGAACGTCCATACTTGGCTTCCTCCGAAGCTGTGGCGCGATTTAGCAAATCGCGTTCCGTGATTCTTGTTATTCGTCGCCGGGCATAACCACCACCATCGTGGCGCTGGCCTTTGCGACCAGGCGTTCTTCGCCCTCTGATTCGCAAAACACTTCTGATTCGGCGAAGGAAAACCGCCGTCCGGGTCTGATGACTTTCGCCTGGCAACGCAGCCGCTCACCACGCGCCGGACGCAGCAAACTCAACTTGAATTCGGCGGTCAGCACGGAACTGCCCGAACTGACCAACATAAAGGCCGCCGCGCCTGCCGTGTGATCTGCCAGCGTGGCGAGCACCCCCGCATGCACGAAACCATGTTGTTGCAAGTGGCGCGGCTCAATCGCAAGCGTGGTGACGCATTCGCCCGGTTCGAGCGATTGCAACTCCATCCCCAAATCGGCAATGAAGGGGGCGCGCCGAAACATTTCTTTCAATGTTGTGAGATCAGTTTCACGCATACGATTTACGCTGACTACCAAACCAATTTCTCCAGCTTGCGCACCAGAATGTGCGTATCGCGGTTGACGCCGGTTGGCCCCCAGTAATTGAAATGGAACGTGAACTGACCGTACCCGCCCATCATCAGCACGGGTTTGAGCCGAATGCGCGTCAGGCTGTTGTGTCCGCCTGCACGACGATTGTTGCGTAGCGGCGATTTCGGAATTGAAATCGTGCGCTCCGGCGAGTGATAGAAAATGCACGCACCACGCGGCACACGGGCGCTGACGACAGCGCGCGTACAAACCACGCCGTGATCGTTGTACATCTCAACCCAGTCGTTGTCGTTGATGCCGATTTCCGCCGCGTCCTGATCGTTCATCCACAACGGCTCGATGCCGCGCGACAGCGTCAGCATCCGATGGTTGTCGTAGTACGTGGAATGAATATGCCACTTGCCGTGCGGCGTCAGGTAATTGAGCATCTTTGACGGGCCTTGCGCTGTCGTGTGTTTCAAATCGCCGTACTGCTTCGGCGTTGGCGAAGGTTTGTACGTCGGCAGGTTTTCACCAAACGCGATGTAGCCTTCGTGGTCGAAGTAAAACTGCTGCCGCCCGGTCAACGTGCGCCACGGCACTAATCGCTCGTAGTTGTAGGTGAATGGAGCGTAGGCGCGGCCATTGGTCATCAGTCCTGACCAGATGGGCGAATTGAGCAGGCGGCGTGGCTGCGCTTGCAGGTCTTTGTAAGTGACGCGCGAATCTCGCGCCTTCTCCGCCAGATCGGCGAGCGGCAGCCCAACTTTTTTCTCGATGAATTGATACGCGCGATAGGCCAGTTCGCCGTTGGTTTCCGGCGCAAACCATAGAATCGCGTCCGCCGCTTCTTCGGCGCGTTTGAGCGAAGGATATTTTTTGCCGCCCCATTCGATGACCGGATGCGATTTCGATTCGACAATCTGTATGGGTATCGGTGCCAAAACTGAAGAGAATATTACTTCGCATTTCGTATCGCAAGTCTATTAGATTTCGAATAAACACCTACGGACACTTTTGCGAAATCTAATGAGAATCAT
>JAEUQN010000033.1 GCA_016789725.1 Blastocatellia bacterium
CATTTTTCTTGTGCGAAATCAGCCGCACGGTATCTTCTGTTAAGCCTCGCGGCGCGACATCCGATTCGATGTCGGTGACAAATCCGTATTTGTATTCCTGATTGGCTAATGCTTCGATAGTTGCGCTCATAAGCTTAAAGATGACAAAAAAGTCAGGTTTACTTTCAAATTTTTTGACTCGACTATCCCGCCAGGTTGGCTGGTGCTTTCGCCGTCATCTGCACCATCTTTACCTCCAGTTTACCTTGCAAAAGTTGCGATAGTGGAATGCGATCAAACACGCTGTGAACAAAGTCCGTGATGCTGACCCAAACGGGTTGTAAATCGCACTTGTCGTGATGGACGCACGTTTCCTGATTGCCTGTGAATTGTCCGCAGATTTCTTCCTGCGAAGGAATGCCGCCCAGCGCGCGCATCACTTCGCCGATGGAAATTTCGCTGCACGGGCGTGTTAACCGATAGCCGCCCTTCGGTCCACGGACGCTTTCGATGATTCCGCTACGGCTCAATGTCCACAGAATTTTTTCGACGTACGCGATGGATAACCCTTCACGCTCGGCAATATCGCGCACCATCAACGGCTCGCCGTTCGTTTGTCGGGCAAGCTGAATGATGCAACGCAATCCGTATTCTTCCTGAGCGGTGATTTTCAAAAATATACTCCTGCCACTTAACTGGAAAACAAAGGGTAGCACATACCTGACTTATTTGTCAGGTACTGGGAAGTGTCAAGCACAAAAAGTGCTAATTTTTTTAGCGAACAACTCTGTTTGTGTTGGGCGGTCCCGTAACTTCCCAAGGTCGTTCAAATCGCTGGTCCTTATTTGACAAGGCGAAACCGCCTCGAATATATTGCGCGCTCTGAAGCAATGAGTTGATTGATTGTCTTGGAGACTTTTTCTAATAAGCCGAAATTATCTCATTATTATTCAGTTGTCCCACTGTTTATCAGCAAGCTCTGCGTCAGCACCTCAACCACCGGCAGTGATCGGCTGACGTTTGTCTCTAATTTCTAACCCTTATTGTAGCGAACAGTAGACTCCCACTACGTTCTCCTCACTTAGCGATAAATAGGCGGAAGCTGATAGGCGGGCTTTAAGAAACGCCAAACCATGGAGCCACTATGAAAAGAGCAAGTGCGAACCTTATGCGCCTCTCAGCCGCGCAAGGAGTTTTGATCTTCGGACTGTTGTGGGCGGGGAGCCTGTCCGGCATGGCCCAATCAGACGCCACGAACTTCATTACGATTCGGGAAAAAGCTGGTGTCACGACGAATCAATATCCGATTCAAATCGGACGCCCTTTTGTACCCGGCGAAATTCCAAACTTCCCCCAGGCTGTCATTGGCAATACCAATTTGGTGACACAGGCAGATGTCAAAAGTCGGTGGCCCGATGGTTCCGTCAAGCATGCAATTCTGTCGTTTTACCTGCCAGCATTAGTGGCGAATAGCACGGTGACGGTCAACTTTATCAACCAGGTATCCGGCAACAACTCGGGCTTCCTGGCGAAAGCGGACATGCTGGCGACCGGATTGAATTTTGACGCTACGATGGAGTTGGCAAATGGTGGAACGACGCTGAGTGCTTCAGCCCGCACGATGCTGAATACGGACAAATTTGAATACTGGCACCAGGGCGCAGTCATGACATCGGTCATTATTGCTGACCATAGCACGGCGCGGGCTTCTGATCTTGGGTTTGATGCGAACAAATCTTTTCGCCCCATTTTTCACGCGACCTTCTGGCCTGCCATTAACAAGGTCAAAGTGCGGTACATTGGCGAAATTGCCAACACTGAAGCGTTGCAGGATCAGGTCTATGCGTTGGCACTGAAATTGGGCAATACCTCTCCACTCACGGTCTATACCAAACCCTCTTTCACACATATTGCCGCCAGCCGCTGGACTAAAGAGTTCTGGTTGGGTGGCGTTCCCCCGACCGTTGAGATCAATCATAACTTAACGTATTTGGCGAAGACGAAATCTCTTCCCAATTACGACACCAGCCGAGTGATTCCTGAATCCGCATTGGCGCAAGCTTATACCGATCCCTACTCCGGCTGGTCCCTCGTGGCGAAGGATTTATATGACCCCGGCAATATGTTGAAGTACATGGGGAGCACGGGCGGACGCGATGAGATAGGGCCGTATCCCACCTGGACGGTGCGGTGGTTATACACCGGAGATCGGCGCGTGCAGGAGCAAACCTTCGGCAATGCGAATTTGTCAGCGGCGTTCCCTGTCCATTTTCGAGAAGGGAATGGGGCGAAGACCTTCGAGAGCGGCGGCACCAACGCGCTGGGGCGAGTCTTGTCCATTCAGGCACGCCCGACTGTCTTTCTGAATTCTGGGAATTTTTATATCAATTTTCAATACACTAACCCGGCTGACAAAATTGTTCCGGTGGGGACGATGACCGATGAGGGATGGTATCCTGATGGGGCGCATCAGCCCGATTTTCACTCGCCATTGTATTTGCTGACGGGCGATTATTTTCATCTCGAAGAAATGTATTTCTGGGCGTCGTGGGGCGCGGCGTATACCAGTCCTGGCACGGATGTTTCATATGGTCGTGGGCCGACCAGTTCGACCGGCGGCATCACAGGTGAAGTTCGCAGCGATGCGTGGATTTTCAGGAATCGCGCGCAGGCGGCCTTTTTAGCCCCAGACGGCACGCCGGAAAAAGCCTACTTCACGAAGTTGACCAACGATGCCATTGCCATTTGGGAAGGAACCGTTGGGATCACAGGCACGGCCAATCAAGGCAATGCCAATTGGAATTGGGGTAATACCATTGCCGTCCAAAAATATGGGCCGCACGGTGTTCCTACGATCCCCGCTTTACGGTTTTGGGAAGAAGGAGGAACAGTTCCCTCGTGGAGCGAAGAGGTTGATCCGGCGATGGCCACCAATCGCACGCCGCCCTGGCAGCATGCGTTTTTGATCTATTCCCTGGGACAGGCGAAAAACCTGGGCTTTGCTTCTGAGCCATTGCTGACCTGGTTGTCACCAATGATGATTGGGCAATTAACCAATCCCGGCTATGACCCGTATTTAGTTGGCGCCTATCAAATGCCCGCCGTTAGAAAAACAGACAATCGTTTTTTCGATCTGTGGTCGCAGGAGAAGACCGGGTTTCTCGGCAATTACAATGCGCAGCAAATATTCACCGATCAACTCAGCGATGCCAATCATGGCTATCCGATGATTGCGATTCCGGCAACTGGAATGGTGGCACATCACCCCGGTGGAAACGCGGCCTGGGCATTTATCCAGCAACAGGTCTTGACCGCTTCATCGCTTAACAGCAATCCGAAATGGTTGATTTTACCGCCCAGCAATCCGCCGCCTTGCAACTTCACCTTAGCCGCGCCGACCGCTTCTGTTGCCGCCACATCCAGCACGGGCAATCTTTCGTTTACCGCCCCATCTTCCTCTTGTGCCTGGACGGCGACGCAGAATAACGACTGGTTGATTATTACTTCGGGCACTGCCGGGCTTGGCAATGGGACGATTTCTTATTCGGTCGCCGCCAATGCTGGTCCTGCGCGCAGCGGAACGCTGACGATTACAGGGCAAACCTTTACTGTGAATCAGGCCGCGTTCTGTGGTTTTACCCTGGCCGCCACTAGCGCTACGGTGGGCGCTACGGCGGGAACGGGCAGTGTCAATGTCACGGCTTCGGCTCCGACCTGTAGTTGGACCGCCAGCAGCAATGCATCCTGGATCACGATTACCAGCGGAGCCAGCGGGGCAGGGAGCCGGACGGTGAATTATTCCGTTGCCGCGAATACAGGGGGCGTGCCGCGTACCGGAACAATCACGATTGCGGGGCAGACGTATGCGGTCAACCAGGCAAGTTGCGCGACCTTAGCTGCGACCAGTGCAAATGTTCCCGTAGGGGGCAGTTTCAATTACGTGAATGTGACCGGTAATAGCTCTTCCTGTAGTTGGACTGCGACGAGTAACGCCAGTTGGCTGAGCATTATTATCGGTGCGAGTGGGGCTTCGAGTCGTGCTGTTTACTACTCTGTTGCCGCTAACTCTGGCCCGCCGCGCAGTGGAACGTTAACGATTGCCGGGCAAACGTATACTGTCAATCAGGCTAGTTCGTGTACCTATTCGCTGTCGGCTGCGAGTGTGAATGTGGTAGCGACGGCCAACACTGGTAGTGTGAATGTCACGGCCACGAATACTTCATGTACGTGGACGGCCACGAGCAATGCGAATTGGATCACAATTAGTTCCGGCGCGAGCGGAGCCGGTAACGGCAGTGTTAGCTATGCCGTCAGCGCCAACACCGGAACGGCACGCAGTGGAACATTAACGATTGCGGAGCGAACGTACACTGTTAACCAAGCCGCTGGTACGACGTCTTGTACTTATTCCTTATCTGCGACAAGCACGAATGTCGTGGCGACGGCCAACACTGGAAGTGTCAACGTCACCGCCTCGGCCAGCAATTGTGCGTGGACGGCAACCAGCAGCATCACTTGGGTGGCGATTACGGCAGGGGCCACTGGAACGGGCAATGGCGCGGTCAGTTTTTCGGTGAGCGCTAACACTGGCGCGGCACGCAGTGGAACCTTAACGATTGCGGGGCGGACGTATACTGTCAATCAGGCTGCCGCGCCTCCACCCTGTACTTATTCGCTTTCAGCTACGAGTGCAAACGTCGCGGCAACGGCGAATAGCGGGAGCGTGAATGTCACTGCCTCGGCGACAACCTGTGCCTGGGCTGCCGCGAGCAATGTGAACTGGGTCACGATTAGTTCCGGGGCAAATGGCACCGGTAACGGCACCGTCAATTACAGTGTCGCGGCCAACACCGGAGCCGTGCGGAGCGGAACATTGACGATTGCCGGGCAAACTTACACTATCAATCAGGCGGCAGCACCTCCGCCTTGTACTTACAATCTCTCAGCTACGAGTGCGAATGTTGTGGCGACCGCTAACACGGGCAGTGTGAATGTCACGCCGTCCGCCACGTCGTGCCAATGGACCGCCGCGAGTAATGTCATGTGGGTGAGTCTTACAAGCGGCGCGAGCGGCACGGGAAATGGAACCGTAAATTATTCGGTGACGGCCAACACCGGAGCGGCCCGGAGCGGCACGCTGACGATTGCGGGAAATACCTACACCATCAATCAAGCCGCTGGTTCCGGGGGCGGAACATGCAGTTACAACCTTTCTGCTACGAGCTTGACCGTCGGTAGTGCGGGCGGTGCAGTGCCGTTGACCGTGACTCCTTCTACCGCAAATTGTGCGTGGACAGCGACCAGCAATGTCGCATGGATTACGATTCCGAGCGGAGCCAGTGGGACAGGTACTGGAACTGTGAGTTTGAATCTTCAAGCTAACACGGCTTCCATCTCACGCACCGGCACTTTGACCATTGCTGGCAAGTTAGTGACGATCACGCAGCAGGCGGCAAGTGGATGTAGCGTCACAGTAGCTCCCTTGAGCCGTACCGTAGCTGCTACTGCAAGTACGCAGAGTTTGACAGTGACTTCAAGCTTCTGCTTCTGGATTGTAAGCTCAACGGTCAACTGGATCACCGTAACCAGCGGCCCCTATGGATTTGGGAATGGCACGGTCACGTATTCAGTGACCGCCAACAGCGGCGGGACACGAACGGGAACAATTATTATCAATGGGATCACACATGTGGTAACTCAGTAGGAAGGCGCAGAAATAATTTTACCTTCCGTCTACAGACTACTTTTTTAGGAGTGATGTTATGAACAATACACGAGCCAAGCGAGTGGTGTGGTGTCTGGTTGTACTGCTGGCGCTGCCTGTCAGTGGTGCGATTCCTTTACGACCTGGGACTTCCATCACGGTAGATTGTGTGAGCGGAAATGTCCTGACCCGAAGAAGCACTTCCCCCCTGAGTGTGCAAAATGTCGTTGTTCAAGTGGAAGCTGCGCTTGACAGTACCGGAACCGTATTGACGTTAACCTTACAAAATAATTCGGCCAGCGCGACCGAAGCGGCTCTTTATGCGCTTGATCTGGGATTGCCCACAAGATTCGTGAATGTCACGCGTATGCAGGCTTCCTTCGCAGCATTTCCTCTGGGCGCGCGCTGGGAGGGGCCAACCGATGTTGCCTTGCCGACCAATGCTACTGGAACCTGCACCTTTGCGGCCCGCGAAATTATCGCCACTGGCCTCGAAGCATATTTGAAGAAGTCGAATGCTTTGTCGAGCGGATTTTTAGGAACAGGGCAGAGTGGGCGCATCACGGTGAAACTCGCGCCTACCAATGATGCACCGACCCGTTCTTTGCAACTTAACCCCATCGCGTATCTCTTAGCCTCTGATCCCGATGCGCCGGACAAACGGAGGCAAATTGCTTCGACCGCCGTCTTGCGTGCCAATTAGGGTTTGGCCGTCGCCCGAAAAGCGTGTGGTGTAAGTCCGGTCGCTTCCCGAAAAATTTTGGTGAAATGGCTTTGGCTGTTGTATCCGACGCGGGCGCCGACTTCGGTGATTGCCAGAGCAGTTTCGGCCAACAATTTGCGTGCGCGTTCGATGCGCAATGCGGCCAGATAAGCGTGTGGCGTGGTGCCAGTAATTTTTTTGAAAAGCCGGGCAAAATAGAATTCGCTTAAATAGGCCGCATCAGCGATTTCTGCCAGGCTGAGTTCGCGCGCGCAGTTGTCATGCATAAATTCAATCGCACGCCGCAACCGCCGATCCACAATGCCGACCCGCGACAGTTCCAATTCCTCCGAGCGTTTCAGGTTGATGTGTGAACGCAGCAAATGGACGACTAATTGTTGCACAAGGGAATGGATAACTTCGCGCCAACCTGCCGCGCCTTCCATCATTTCATGGAGAATCGCCGTCAGTACTGACTGCATTTTGGGATCGTCACTTTGTGTGTGGCTGAAGAGCAAATTAGAGCCGGTGCGATACAGTTTGAGCCGCGTCGCTGTTTCAATCAGCAACTGCGGCGACAATCGCAGCAGCAACCAATCGCTATCATTTTTGGGCAGACGCAAGATTTCGTTTGGGTTTAGCAGAAAGCAATCCGTTTGAGGCGCGTGCAGCAGTAAATACGCCGTTTGCCCAAACACTTCAAATTCACGCCGATTGGGCGCACGAAGTTCCAGCGTGAAATTGGATTCAACAATGATGCGGGGTACAGCCATCGGAAAATGCTCAGGTAAACCAGCGGCGTTCGAGACGCTGTCGCAGGCGCAAGGAAGGCGTTTCGATCCAATAATACGAGACCATCGCCGCCAACGAGGTCAACGCTAAATTCAGCGGAAACGTCGTGATGATCGTAGTTACCGTACGATTCAAAAACACTTGTTGCCACAGATACAGCGAATAACTCAGCACACCAATCAAGACAAGCCCGCGCGCGTTCAACCAACGTCCGACTTTTCCATCGTGCCAGGTAATGCACCAATCCACACAAATTGCCGCGCTGATGTTGATGAAGCTCAGTCCCACGGAATAGTAAATCTTTGTGCTGCGATGCAACGCGCTCGTCGCTACGATCAGTAATGGCAAGACGAAGAAAGCGCGTGCGCCGAGCAATCGCATATACCAGCCTTGTTGATGCAACCATTCGCGCAGCAACGCGAGCAAGCAGCCACAAGCCAGCGAATCCGCGACGATTTCAAACGCTGTGCTTTCGGGGCTATGCCAAATATGGAAGATTGCCAACGTCCGCAGCATCGGACACAGCACCAGCAAGGCCGCCGCACAAATCCCCGCGCGCCGCTTGCCCAGCCACAACAACGCTGCCGGCCAGAGCAAATAAAACTGCTCCTCCACCGCAAGCGACCACGTATGGCCAATGTACCAACTCTCTCGCGTGAAATAATTCGAAGTGTACGTCAACGCCGGAAAAAGGTCAGCTTTGCTCAGCCCAATGACGCCGCTCAAGCGTAATAAAATCAGGACGAATAGCAGCGTGTAATATGGCGGGAAAATTCTGAGCGTGCGGCGGAAATAAAACTTGAGCAGATGAATCCGCCCCGTTGTTGCGACTTCCTGCAACAACAGCGTCGTAATCAAATAACCCGAAATCACAAAGAAGACGATGACGCCAACTTCGGCCAACGAAAAGAAATCACCGACGGATTTGGGAAAAGGGAAGTATCGAGTGCCGGACAAGTGACCGATTAAAACAAGGCCGATGGAAATAGCGCGCAAGCCGTCGAGCGAGGCGATTCGCTGAGCTTGATGCTGCTCAATATTTACACGATTCGGATTTGATTGATCCATTGGCTGGCGTCGTCTTTGCGCCAAATTTTCAGGATTTCGTTGAGGGTTTGCAGGATGCTGAGTTGTTGTCGAAGGATCAACAATCCTGCGCTGGTTTCACCACTCATGATAAACGCGGCGAAATGATGCGGCATCGTGGTCAGGTCATGCGAAGCCAATAGGCGACCTTCGCGCGCGGCATAGGCCAATACTTCAAGGTCAGAGATAGCCCGCAACCCTGCTTTATGTGCCGTTTGAAAATCAATTGCAGGCTCCTGCCGCCACACCGCGCGTACGATGTTTTGGTTGAAATCAGCGTCAGCTTGGAATTGGATTTTCATGACGAGGCCGTCATCAGGCTGCTTGCCGCAAGTCTCGGTAAAGTTGCGGGTATTTCTCAATCAGGTTGCGTTTCATTTGCTCATGTCGCTCATCGGCTTTGCTCAGATAGGCATCGAACTCGTCTTGATTTTCCAGATACCACGCCAGCGCGCCATAAACTTCAGCCAGCTTCAGCACTGGAAAACTTTGCGCAATGGCTTCGGGCGAGTCGCCTTTCAAAAAAGCATAGACGACGGAATCCAACGAAACCCGCGAATCTGTAATGCGATACGCGCCATTCTCCAGTTTTACGACATACGCTTTGCTCATAAACCCTTCCGTGATTGCGAGGCGATTCTAGCACAGCCTTCTCATCCCTGTGACGAATACACGCGATAATCAAGCTCTTGAAAGATCGTATCTTTGGCTTCGACATCCGCCAGCCACGCTTTGTTAATCTCCCCGCTCAAAATCATTTCATACAGCTTTGTGAAGCGATGGATATGGTCTTTGAAGCGTTTGACGGCATATTGCACCATCGTGCCAGTCGTGATGATGAAGGCCCAGTCGGAGGATTGCGCCAATAACAATTCGCGCGCGGCTTGATTTAAAGCGCGTAGTTGCAAGCCTTCAGCCGACGAATACAGCGTTGCCAATTCGACCATGCGTTGTTCGGCGACGTTTTGATGAATGTACATCCAATCGGTTTGGTGGTTGATCCAAACGCGGTTGTAACCTTCTGCGCCCCACGACGAAGCGGACGGAATTTGGTTCTGATTCTCCGGGTAAATCTGCAAGTAATCAATCGGCGAAATCGCACGAATCTCGTCTTGATCGAAGTGCAATTTCTTGAAGAGATAGTATAAAAACTGCGGGCCTTCAAACCACCAATGCCCAAACAATTCTGCGTCGTATGGCGCGAGGATGATGGGATGGCGACCAAGCGTTTCATTCAAATGAGCGGCTTGTGCGCGGCGATTATCCATGAAGTTTCCGGCGTGCGAGGCCGCGCGTTCGGACGCCCACGCCGGCACGTATGGCTCTTTCTGATGTAACTCAACTTTGCCCGTAATGCGGTGATATTTGTAACCGATGTTGCGCCGCACGCCATCGTCGTGCAGATACGGTTTGATGTACTCGAAATCCCACATGTCGTAGCCGAGATCACGGTAAAATTCGCGGTACATCGGATCGCCGGGATAGCCGATTTCAGAACTCCAAACCTGTTCGCTGGTTTCGGTGTCGCGTGCGAATACGCCGACGCCATTGGGCGTGATGACGGGCGCGTAAATGCCACGTCGCGGACGCGGAGAGCCATACAAAATCGCGTGTGCATCGGAGATGAAAAACTGAATCCCGGCTTCTTTCAGCAAGCGATCATCGCCCGGATTGAACGCGCATTCGGCCAGCCAGATACCACGCGGATCACGGCCAAAATGTTTGCGGTAATTCGCCTTCGCAATTTGGATCTGCGCGCGTTTGACTTCGTCGCTTGCCATTAGCGGCAGGAACCCGTGCGTAGCACCGCAGGTGATGATTTCCAGGAAACCTTCATCTTGCAGTTCCTTGAAACCGCGAATGATATTGCGTTGATATTTATTCTCGAACACCTCGCGGCATTCGTTGAAATGTCGCTGGTACATTCGCGCCGCCGAGTGAAAATCTATCGCTTCTTTTTCAGTGCGCGCGACTTCTTTTTCGGCGAGTTCACAGAGCTTGTCGAGGTGCGCCGCGTAGCGTGATTGCAGTAACGGATCGGCGAGCATCTCGCATAGCGGCGGCGTCATAGACATTGTCAGGCGAAACTGCACGCCTTCATGGCGCAGCGTTTGGAAGGCGACCAGCAACGGAATATACGTTTCGCTGATGGCTTCATACAGCCAATCTTCTTCCAGAAAATCAGGATATTCGGGATGCCGCACGAACGGCAGATGTGCGTGGAGCACTAAACTGAGATAACCGGTTTCCATAACATTTACCCATTCATACTCGGCAGCCATTGATCCGTCTTCACGTTGCGCTCCGATGCTGAAACAAAATTAAGTTCTGACGGCACGGCGTTCATTTCAGAAGCCGACATGCCCAGGCGTTCGGCGAGGAAAAGGCTGACCGGGCCGCTCACTTCAATCTCGCCTTCTTCCTGCAGCGCGCGTCGCAGCAGTTCGGGCAGGTGACGCAGCAGCAACATATAACCCAATTCGCCATTGCCGCTCATCTGGTTGATGATGGTCAGGAACTCTCGCACTAAGGCCGTTAATTCAGCTTGGTTGAGTTTTTCCCAGAGCTTTTCGTAATCGCGTCCGGCTTGCACATCAGCGATGATGGTCAGTAATCGTTTGAAGGATTCAGGTAGACCATCCCACCAATCCGCTTGCTCTTCGACCGTTTCACCCGGCAAGGTCAAAATGCCTTCGGGCGTGAAGGCGCGCTCTGGCACAAGATGGCTTTCGCGCAGAACCTGCACGTATTCGTCGGCGGAAATTTGATAGGCGGGTTCGATGTCTTCCTGATCCGACACCGTGCCGCGCGGCGTGGTGACGGTGTTCGATGTCAGCAATTTAATGTATCCGAGCCGCGTTGACCGTACACCGAGTTCGACTTTGTAGGCGCGATCCGGGAACACGCTGAACCAGTAATTGCGCCCGAATGCCGCATCGAAGAGCACAGCAATATTGGTTGTTTCGTCAACCAGCTTCAGCACCGTATGAAAATCGCCATTCGGAAACAGGCGTGCCAAGCGGTCATACGGATTGTCTTTCAGTTGCCAGTAAACATAAAGATGATATGGGTCTTGCACCAGCAGACGCATCAAATCCAGGTCGTAATGTGATGGGATCGGCAAACCCGTGTCAACGATTGGCTCGGCAGGTTGTTCGGGAATTGCTTCGAGGTCAGCCGGGACTTCATCGTGAACAACGACAGGCTCAAATGGGCTGCGCGTCATCAACGGAAATGTAGACGATAGATCAAAGAAGAAAGGCACAGATAATCACCCCAGTTCAGTAAATTTAATAGTTGGCGCTTTGTATCAGGTATTCGTCAGTAAGCCGAAGCTTAGGGGGAGAGTCTGAGACTTGTCAAGAAAAGTGCAGGCGGAGCGCAGTTTTCTATTGGTACAGTACGACGAGCAGTAGCGAGTTGATGCAGGGATTGACCAACTCGCTATCGCTCATCGTACGGTATCGCTTAATTGGCGGCAGCTTGTTGCGGCGCGCAAACTTTCTCAAACGCCGCTTTCAACTCAGCGGCAATCATTTCGGCATTGCGCATTTCGATGTCACGACGTTGCATCATGTACACCAGTTCGCCATTCTTCAAAATGCCAATCGAGGGCGATGACGGCGGATAGGGCGCGAAATAGCTGCGCGCGCGGTCGGTGGCTTCGATGTCTGCGCCCGCGAACACCGTAATGGCTTTGTCGGGTTTGACCGCATGTTGCAACGCTTCGACGACGCCGGGTCTGGCTTTGCCCGCCGCGCAACCACAGACCGAATTGACGACGATCATCAATGTGCCTTGCGTGTTGTTGACGGCGTCATCAACGGCTTCGGGCGTACGAGTTTCGGTGATGCCATTGAGCGAAAGGTCTTCGCGCATTGGCTTAATCAACAGTTCTGAATATGGCATAAACAATTTCCTCCAGGAATAAATTCGCCATCATTGGCGGGATCATTGCTTTCTTCACTCTCAGCAGTGATTAAGATACTATGCACCTCGCGCACGATTCGCAAATCCAATAGAAGAGATTAGGAAGAAACCGCAGAGAACACGGAGGGCACGGAGAAGATAAAGAGGCTACAAAATCCCATCCTTTTTCTATTTTTCTCTCTGTGCTTTCCGTGTTTTCTGTGGTTTCAAGGAAAGAAATTATTATGCAACATCAACGCAAAGCCCAAGCTCCACAAATCAAAAAATCCGCTCCTGTGTACGATGTCGTCATTATCGGTTCCGGTGCCTCCGGTGGGATGGCGGCGTGGAATCTGACGCGCAAAGGTATCAAGGTTTTGCTGCTCGATGCGGGCGATAGATACGATCCGGCGAAGTTCTGGATGGCGATGCTGCCATACGAACGACGCGAAGCCTATGCGCGTGGCGAAAAGCCTGAACTTGGTTTTTTAAGCACGAAGGAACAACCGTATTTGACGCCCGAAGGCAAACGCTACGACCTTTATCGCGTGTGGGGACACGGCGGCAAAACGAATATGTGGGGACGCGTTTCGTTGCGCTATGGCGACGTAGATTTCAAAGTTAACGACGGCTACGGCATCCCCTGGCCGTTTGAGTACAAAGACCTCAAACCGTACTACGATCAAGTGGATCAACTAATCGGCGTGTGCGGTGGTGACGATGACACTGACACCTTGCCCGGCAGCCAATATCATCAGCCTGCGCCTGCCTTGCGCTGCGGCGAATGGGCGATGATGAATGCGGGGAAGAGAATCGGCATTAGGATTGTGAATGGACGTCGCGCCAATTTGACGCGGCCTTTGCATGGACGCGCGGTGTGCCATTACTGCGGTGATTGCGGGTCCGGTTGCACAACCGGCAGCTTTTTTAATTCGGCGATGCACTTGCTTCCCGAAGCGATGAAAACCGGCAAGCTCCAAATCATCAGCAACGCCGTCGCTGCCCGCGTCACCGTTGATCCGAAAACTGGCTTGGCCGATGGTGTGCAATATTTCCATCGCTACACGAAAAAAGAAGATCACGTCAAAGCCAAAGTCGTCGTGGTCGGCGCTTCGTGCGTAGATTCGACGCGCCTGCTATTGAACTCTAAATCAAATGTGTTCCCGACGGGCATTGGCAATACGTCCGGCGTACTGGGCAAATATTTTACCGAGCAATTTCGCTTTCACGTGCAAGCATTTCTGCCGCATTTGTACGGACGTGAAACTACACACGACAGCGGTATTGGCGGCGAACATATTTACCTGCCGCGCTTCAATCATCGCGGCAAACCACGTGATTACGCGCGCGGCTTTGGTATGCAATTTTGGTCGAGCGGCTGCCAGAACAACGCGAGCTTTGCGAAAAACCTGTCGGGCTTTGGTGCAGAGTTCAAGAAAGACGTACTGAAACATTACCCCGCGCTGTTTCAAGTTCACCCCTACGGCGAAATCCCTCCGCGCGAAGACAACCGCATCGAAGTGGACGAACAAAAACTCGATCAATACGGCTTGCCGATGATGCGGATTCATCTGAACTACACTGACAACGAACGCAAAATGTCGGAAGAAATGTACGACACGGTCGAGCAATTGCTGCACGAAGCGAAAGCCGAAACGCTCAATTATAAACGCAACGACTGGGATTACCCCGGCTCGCCGATTCACGAACACGGCACGGTGCGAATGGGAAGTGATCCGAAGACATCAATGCTGAACGGCTTCAACCAAATGCACGCGGTGAAGAATGTGTTCGTCGTGGATGGCAGCTCGTTTCCTTCCGCGACGGAGAAGAATCCAACCTTGACGATTCTGGCGGTAGCGTGGCGCGCGACGGATTATTTGGCGGAAGAGATTAAGCGCGGGAGTTTGAAGCTGTAATGCAAATTGAAATACAAAGTGGTTATGGGGGAAGCAACGAATAATACGCCGTCAACTGTTTTTAAGTCCGCGATCAAACTTCTGACATTTCGTCTCGGTCGTGAAGAGTTTTTACGCCTGAACTACAAGCACTTGGCCTTTGGTTTGATTTGCACTTGGATTGTTGGGATGGGGCGCTATTGGGATGATCCAGGTGCGAGTTTGCTTCAGCATTTGGGCGTTGGCTCGCTCATTTATATTTTGGCGTTATCGTTGTTGCTATGGCTGATTATTTGGCCGCTCAAACCGCACGCATGGTCGTATCGGCACGTGCTGACGTTTGTGTCGTTGGTTTCGCCGCCTGCGATTTTGTATGCGATACCAGTTGAGCGTTTCTACCGTTTAGAAACTGCGCGCACGATGAATGTGTGGTTTTTGGCGACCGTTGCTGTTTGGCGCGTGGCGTTGTTATTTTTTTACCTCATGCGGCACGCCAGATTGAATCCGGCTACGATTATTCTTGCCGCACTTCTCCCCATTACGTTAATCATTGTGACGCTCACTGCGCTGAATTTGGAGCGAGCGGTATTCGACCTAATGGCAGGAATCAGAGAAAACGGAGGCGCGAATGATGAGGCATACGCGGTATTGGTGTTTCTCACCTTCTGGTCTGTAATTTTGTTTGTACCAATCCTCGCTGGTTATCTCATCGCAATCGTTAAGGTGTGGTCAAATTCTCGCGCCGATTTGTCTATAATCTCGAAGAATAACGAGGACGATTCGCCTGCCCCTCACTAGAGCCACTTAACTGTTCAGGCTTACCCAAAACATCTCACCGAACCCACCAATGTAGCGCACGTTCTGCACGACCATTTTGAGCAAGCGGAAATCACCCAATTGAAAGTTCTGCGCCGCTTCAGGAAAGCGTTGCAAATAGCGTTGAGCAGCGTCTTCCACCTCATCTTCACTCACGGCTTCAACCACACCGAGCAATGTGGCACGCGCGAGTGCTTGTGGATTCGCATTCGTCGCCGTGTCTTGAATGAACAGGCTGACACGGCGGTCATTCAGCATATTGCGCGTGTGTTCGGCGAGGGAACTGACGAAAATCAACGGCTCTCCATTTGCCGTCAACGCGTATGGCGTGGCGGAACCAAAGGGCCAGCCTTCGTGTTTGATGGATAGCGTACTCAGCACGCCGTATTTTTCCTGTTGCAGTAAATTACGGACTAACTCCGTGCGGTCACTGTTGCTCATATTTACCTCTTCACTCAGACTCACAGCCTTCTTCGCAATTGATACTACAGTTGAGGACGAAAGGACAGTTCCCTATTTGGGCAAAGAAAAAGCAGCGGAGCGGTAAATCGCTCGCGCTGCTTTGAGTAACCAGAAAGGAGTTATGCAAATACTACTTACTGCGAGTGAGAACTTTCAGCGGTTGTCCGGCACGCAACGGCGTACTCAGGCTGATCCGATTAAGCGCCGCAATATCCTTGGCTGACGAACCATACCGCGCTGCAATGTCGTTAATGGTTTCCCCCGCTTTGGCGGTGTAGACGATCATCTTGGTGCCTGACGCTGTCGAAGCCAAGGCACCGGATGACATCGCACCTTTCGGCGCAACCGCTGCAACAGTGCGAACGCTGCTGCCCACGGGGATGATGATCTTTTGCCCCGCTTTGGGTTCGACGCCGCCATTGACGGCTGACAGATTGGATTCGGAGACGCCTGTGCGTTTGGCAATGGTGGCAAATGAATCTTCATTTTGCGCGGTCATCAAACGCCACGCATTGCGCTTATCAGCAGGAATCCGCACCAACCAGGCTTGCAGATGCTTACCGCGACCGGGCGGAACGCGCAGGCCATAGGTGAACCCCTGTGGCGTTGCGCCGCGCTTCAATTCTGGATTCAGTTCCAACAGATATTCATAACTGGTGTCGCTGGCTTCCGCCGCCAATCGTAAATCCACCGAATTATTGACTAGGACGGTGTCATACGAGAGAGGTGCTGCGGGTTTGACGTTGAATCCGTAGTGTAGCGGGTTCTTGGCGATGATGATTGTCGCCAGGATGTTTGGCACGTAATTGCGGGTTTCATTTGGCAATAAGCCTCGCTGATAAATTTCCCAGAAATCCGCATAGCCGGAACGCGCAATCGCACGATCCACATTGCCTTCGCCGGAGTTATACGCGGCCATCGCTAATTCCCAGTTACCGGCATAGCGGTTGGCCAGAAATTTCAAATAGCGAGCCGAGGCGCGGGTTGCTTTCTCAAAGCTGGAACGCTCGTCAATATAATAATCCTGACGCAGCCCAAAGCGTGCGGCTGTGCCGGGAATAAACTGCCACAATCCGACTGCTGCTGCCCACGAACGAGCATTGGGGGACCATGCACTTTCGACTTGTCCCAGCCACGCCAAATCCTGTGGTACGCCTTCTTCTTTGAAGATGCGGCGCGCCATATTCATATATTTGCCAGCGCGTTGAAGCCCTCGCTCCATCGTTGTGCGACCACGACCCTGATAATAATTGATCCAGCTTTGCACCAACGCGTTGGGGCGAAATCCGAAGTCAATTTTCGCAGCCATCAATGCGGCTTTGGCTTCTTCCTCTGTGGCTTTACGCTCATCATCCGTCAGGTTGATTTTGGCGATTTCGTCAAGTGGGGAAGCACCGGCTTGAGCTGGTAGGGATTGTTTGGCTAGTTGAGCCGCTTGAGCGTCCGTTAATTCATCTTTGGCTTCGGCGCTGAGCGGAAGTGGTGTCGGCAACTGCTTGGTTAAGGTGGATTGACGGTAATTGATTTGCTCCAGCAATTTTTGATATTGCTGCTTCAGCCGCGCCTCACTGCGAATATCAATGCCCGCTTCGAGAATGATTTCAATGGCGCGATCATAGCTGCGCCGAGCTTGCGAATATTCTCCGGCGCGAAAGAATTCCTCTCCCTTTTGGAAGCTTTCGTCCGAACGCTCAATTGTCAGTTGAATTTTGTTTGCGAGTTCCTGTCCGGTTAGTGGGAGCGCCGTTTGCGCCAGTGTAGGAAGGGCAAAGAAACACAGACAGATTGCCAAAAGGGCAGAAGATAAAAAAGAACTAAAAACCTTATTCATTATTTCGGTAACTCCTCGATTTTCATTTAAGCAAAGCTGATACGGGGAGGTTTGTATCGTTTTTCGATCCCATTGTCTGACCTGCTTATTGCAAATCTATTGCAAGCCAAACGCATCGGCATTGTAACTTTTACACACCACAGTGTCAAACTTATATTCCCCTGCAAAAACAGGCCTCCTCACGGTCAATACATCAAATTCAGGCCTGATTTCAGAGGAGTGTTTGTGTTCGCGCAATGATGTCAGCCTCATTGAGCGTTTGTAAGTGCCGATCTCGCATCACGATTTGCCCATCAATCAGGACCGTTTCGACGTCGCTTGCCTGTGCCGAATAGACGATTGTCGAGACTAAATCGGGTTGCGGCGAACTGTGCAATTGATTGAGATTGAGCAGGATCAAATCCGCTTTTTTGCCAATCTCGATGCTGCCGATTTCGTCACTCAGCCCCAGTGCTTTGGCTCCTTCAATCGTTGCCATCCGCAGCGCAGTCAACGCTGGAACCGCTTGCGGGCCGCATCGAACTTTTTGCAACAAGGTTGCCGTGCGCATCTCGATGAACTGGTCCAGCCGATTGTTGCACGGTGCGCCATCAGCTCCGAGCGACACCGAAATCCCACGTTCCAGCATTTCGTTGATTGGTGCGATGCCGGAACCCAATTTCAAATTCGAGGAAGGGCAATGCGCGACCTTCGTTTCTGTTTGCTGCAAAATCGTCATTTCATTTTCGTCCAACCAAATGCAATGCGCCAATACTACGTGCGGGGCGGTCAGTCCGACTGCCTGCAAATAGCTAATATTTCGCAAGCCCGTATTTTGTTCGACCAACGCGATTTCGTCGCGGTTTTCGGATGCGTGCGTGTGAACCAGCACGCGACGTTCACGCGACAACCGCGCGACTTGTTCCAATAATTCGCGGGTACAACTGACGGCAAAGCGAGGTGCGAAGCAGGCCTGAATTCGTCCGTTGGCCGCGCCGTGCCAATGTTCAATCAATCTGACCGCTTCGGCGAGTGAGGCGTCAGTTTTTTCCTGTAAGGCTTCCGGTACATCGGCACCTGCGTCCATCAAACATTTGCCCACCGTGGCCCGAAAGCCGGACTCCTCGACGACGCGAAATACTTCATCCGTATGATTGACGGTTTCCATTGTCAGCGCACAGGTCGTTCCGCCGCGAATCAGTTCTGCGATCCCCAGTTGGGCTGAGAGTCGCAAGGATTCTGCTGTATGTGCTGCTTCCAGTGGCCAAATGCGTTGCTTGAGCCAGTCAATTAACGCCAGGTCATCTGCTGCGCCGCGAAACAACGTCTGACACAAATGAATATGCGTTTGTACGAAGCCGGGCAGCAACACGCGTCCGCTGGCATCCAGGATTTCGTCGGCTTCCGTGGCCTTGTCAAAGGCTGCGATGCGTCCATCAACAATCAAGACATCACCTGTGAAGATGCCGTTGTCAGCATCTATTGTGATGACGGTTGCGTTTTTGATGAGCAGTGAGTTTCCCATAATTACACGTAGCCATTGGCTTCAAACCAGTTTATGGCCTTCGTCATCGCGCCTTCAATCGGGCTTTGTGGCAAGCCCAGTTCGCGTACAGCTTTGGTGGAATCGTAATACATCGCGTGTTGTGACATCTGGACTGAGTAGTACGAAACCTGCGGCGTCTTGCCGAAGTAGCGCGCCAGAATCTTTTCATCTACAACGGCCACGGTCAGTGGCAGCCAATGCGGCACTGCAAATTTTGGCGCGGGTTTGCCCGTGATGGTTGCGAGCAATTGCAGCATTTCCTGGAGCGTTACATTACGATGGCCCAAAATATAGCGTTCTCCTCGTCGCCCTTTTTGCCAGGCCAAAAGATGACCGCGCGCCACGTCTTCGACATCAATCAAATTCAGCCCGGTGTGAACGTACGCTGGCATGCGATCCTGCAAAAAACGCAGGATGATTTCTCCGGTAGGGGTGGGTTTTATGTCAAACGCTCCAATGGGTGTTGAGGGATTCACGATCACGACATCCAATCCATTTTGGGCGGCTTGGAGGGCGGCTTGTTCGCCCAGGAACTTTGATTTTTTATAATCGCTGACGAGTGATTCGACCGTGGTTTGCGAGGCTTCTGTTGCGCGGGTTCCTGCTGGCGGGACACCAATTGCTGCGACTGAGCTGGTGTGAATGAATCGTTTGACCCGGGCTTGTTGTGCGGCTTTCAGGATGTTTTCTGTGCCCGTGACATTCGCGCGATAAATGGCCGCACTATCTTTGATCCAGAGGGAATAATGCGCGGCGACATGAAAGACGACTTCGCACCCGGCAATTTGTTCGGTGAGTTGTTGGGAGTCATTCAGGTCGCCTTCGACAAATTCAATCGGCAAGCCGTCCAGATTGCGGCGGTCGCTTTGGGGCCGAACTAACGCGCGGACCTGATGTCCGTCCGTCAAGAGCAATCGCACTAGGTTGCCACCGATGAAACCTGTTGCGCCCGTGATGAAAGCTTTCATAAGGCGATTGTAGCGCAACGGACTGATGATACAACTCAACTCCAGGCTTTTCGCGTCAGGGCCATTGCCGTTGTTGGGCGGAGGACGGTTGGTTCGGCGAGCAGGACAAGGCTGGCGGCACGGCGCAATACTTTCATCGCTTGAGGTAAGCCCAGGAAAAACTGAATGGCAGCAATGGGGCGCATCAGCATGGAGAGCAGTGCTTTCAAATTATTCATTCGCCCCGCTGCATCAAAGGCCAGATTGAAATCAGGCGTTTTTTGCATCGCCTCATCCAAAATCACGCGTAACACAATGACCGGTAATCCAAATTGTGTGCCAACCGCGATGACGTCGTGACTTTCCATATCCACCGCCGCCGCACCATATGATTCCCCCATTGCCAGTTTTTCGGCGGGCGTCGTCACCATAAAATCCAGCGTCAGCCCCGCGCCAAAGATACACTTCAATCCCTCTGCCATCAGACGTTGGCGTAGTGATGACGAGACTTGAAAATCGCACACACTGGCTTGATCTGGCGGGCTTGATGGATCACTTGGGGGCGGAGTTCCAAATTCCGGGCGAAAAAGAAAACAAGTGTCATAGAAAACGACCTCGCCGGTTTTTAGATTTGGCGACAACGCGCCCGCCAGACCAATGATGAAGAGCGCATCATATTGGGTTTCGCTTAAATGGGCCGTGAGCTTTTCATGAAACCCCTGTGCGCCGATTTCAGATTGCAGGACGGTCACAAAATTCCTGCCGACGCGACCGCGACATTGCTTGAGGCCCGGTGCCAGGGTGTTTTCACGTTCTCGCAATTGGCTGGCGACTGCTTTGAATTCAATGTCTGCTGCGGTCACGACACAGAGACGGGGAATCGGGATTTGCATAATACTTGAGTTCATTGAATTCAAACCCGCTGCCGGAAGGTTTGGTTGTGAGGGCTGATTAAAAACCTGCTTGTGAGAAAACTACTGATCTGACGACGTTCACCTGCGCCCGCAGAAATGTGATGGTAAAAGATTTCATTGGAAACTGCCAAGGGCCTAACTTTCAGGACGTGTTTTTTAGTAACACTTTGAGCGTTCCGGCGCGGGCCGCGTGTTGCATGGCGGCGACGCCATCGGTGAGCGAATATTCAGCGGCAATCAGCGGCTCGACATTGATCTGCCCGGTTGCCAGTAGTGCTAGGGCTTTATCAAAACGCCCACAGCGCGAACCGATCACGCTGATTTCATCTACTACAATTCGTGACGTATCCAACGTAACTGCGCCGCTGAACGTAGATTTTAAAATAATCGTCCCGCGCGGCCTCACCAATTGAAGTGCGAGTTGTAATCCCGCCGCCGCGCCACTTGCCTCGACCACAAAATCGAATGGTCGTGTCGCATCCACTTCATTGAGGAGTGTCGTCGTGATGCCTGCTGATGCTGCGAGTTGTAATTTTTCCGCGTGCTTGCCAATCAATACAAGCTCACATTTCGTCGTGGCCAGCACCCGCGCAATCAATTGCCCCAGCTTGCCGTCGCCAATGACCGCAACACGGTGCTGCGATGTAATCGTGACTTGATCCAGAATTTCGCACGCCGCTGCTAACGGCTCTGTAAACACTGCCTGCCGATCACTGACTTCATCGGGAACCTTGAGCAAATTAACGGCGGGCAGGCTTAAATAATCCGCAAACGCGCCATCGCGCCCGACAATGCCAAGCACCGTCCGATTCGCACAATGACGCGGATCACCCGCCTGACACAAGGCACAGTTTCCACAGCCCGCGTTGATTTCGCCGACCACTCGGCAACCGATTTGCGATGCCTCCGGCGACACTTCGACAATGCCGACAAATTCGTGTCCGAGCGTGCCGCTGAAATTCGCATAGCCACGCACGATTTCCAAATCCGTGTTGCATACGCCAGCGGTGGTCACGCGCACCAACGCTTCGCCGTCGCGGTTGGGCGTGGCAATGTCGCTTAATTGCAGTTGCTGATTTTCAAAACGAAGTGCTTTCATTTGCTGAGTAATTGTTTGGCCTCGTCCTGCGCTTCGCGCTGAATGCGGGTGGTCGGAGTCGCTTTGATGACTTCTTCAAGCAAGCGGCGTGCATCGTCTTTGCGGCCTGCGTCTTTGTACGCCTTCGACAGCGCGACCTTCAAATCCAGATTCTCCGGCGCGACTTTTAACCCTTGTTCGTATTGCGTAATGGCGCGTTTTTTATTGCCGCCCATCACGCCGGGCAATTCACGGTCAATTTCGCCAAGCGCCAGATACGCATTCCCGTTTTCGTAAGCGTCATTCAGTTTCACCACCGTCTGCATTCCAGCGCGAATCTTTTTAATCATGGAGAGGGCTTTCAGGTCGCCCAGCAATTGCGATTTGTCGCTGACGGTTTGCGCTTTGCCGCCATAGCTTGCCGCAAGCCAGAAATGGCCTTCGACCGAGTTCGGCTGCGCTTTAATCGCGCGCTGCGAAAGGGCAATGCCTTTTTCATAATGCTTGAGCTTTTCCTCTTTCGGGCCAAAATCTCCAATGTAATAGGCCGCCCGCGCCGCCCGCCAAAGCAGGTCATAATTCTTGCCATTGGTCGCCAGCGCGCTTTCCAAAATCACCAGTGCCTGTTGATCCTGATTTGGCGCATCCCCACGTGAAAACAAGCGGTCGGCATCACCAATCGGGTCTTTACTGATGGGTGTTGCACTCGCTGCTTTCACCGCAACTCCTTGCCCCGAAGCCTTGGACGAGGTCTGTGCCAGCGCAAAAGAGGTCAGCCACAAAACCGTTCCTGAAAGAAGAAACAATGATTTCTGCATACCCCTAAAAACTAACAACCTGAGTGGCGTTTCGCAAGCGGCGATAGACCAATTTGGCAGACACTTTTGCAAAACAGGCAGGCCTATGTATAATGCCCCAGCCTTGTCGGGGCGTAGCGCAGCTGGTAGCGCACCTGGTTTGGGACCAGGGGGTCGGGAGTTCGAATCTCTCCGCCCCGACCAAGTTAATTGCTATTATTTCAATCACTTATGAAATAGGTGCTCAGCCGCGCTTACTAGAGTGTCCCACATTGAGTCCCACAATCGCCTAAAAAAATACGCTCGTTTCTATCCGCAGAAATTTTGTTTTGGGGATGCCAAAATCAATCTGGCTGCTAAAAAGAGAGAGCTTGAAGTGATTTTTATGGAGATGCTGGCAGTAAATTTTGGTTACCTGGAAGCTGTGGCCGCCTGACAAAAACGCTGTGGTGCGCTGCCAGGAGACTCTGGTTTTGCTTGGGGCTGTTGAGGTGCGGTTGCGAGAGGAGCAGCGAAGGGGATGGCAACGCGCCTTGTCGAACCTAACAAGGCGCGTTGCCGTTTATTTTATATTCTGCTGGTTTTCCCACCTGCTTCGAGCCAGGGAATCAAGTGTTGACCACCATTACAGATCACACGTCGGCCCACTCGGTAACATTTCAAATGCCCGCTCTCAAGCGCGCGCCAAATGGTGATGGCAGCAACACCAATTGCCATTGCAGCTTCAGGAACAGTGTAATTTCGGAAAGGCTCAAGTAGCGGGCGATCATTCTCTCGGCGTTGAGTTATGGAAGGCGGACTTACCGTGGGAGTTTGGCTGGAATCAATGGACGATGAGATAGAAAGCTGATTTCCCTCCTTATTTTCGACCGTCTCATTCAGTTTTGCAAAGTAAGCCTTTATTGACATAGTGATGGCTCCTGTTAGTTTCTATACCTATTGAATCCTAGTACCGCATTGTCAGAGCCTGTTCTGCCCGTCGGGCAATATCCCGGCTCAGGGTCGTGACGATCTGTGACATTTGCTCGATCTTGACGGCTTTGAGTCCCGATAACTTCACAACCTCGGCAGCCTTCAATGCGCCTGCTAGTTGCAGTTGATTGGCTTTCAGGTTGAGTTGATAGGCGGAATTGACGCCTTGCACTTGTTGCTGATACCCGCGCTCCACGCCTCCGGCTGCTAAGTCTCGATGGGCTTTGGCGGCAGCGATATTCGCAGTCGCCTGTTGCTCCGCGATTTTGCTGGCTTCCTGCGCGTAACGGTCAGCGGCTCCAATCCGCATCTGTGCGGTCGTCTCGTAGTTTTCGAGATTGTTGGTGCGTGCGTGTCGCACATTGCCGACGCGCGCGTCAGTCATCGTGTCGGTGATCAAGGTTTCATTGATGGCGCGCGCAGGTGCCGTCATCATTTTGGCGGCATCACGCACGGCTGGTAAGAGCGGCAGCGATTGACCTCCCATAGAAGAAACGGCCCCAGCCCCGTGATCCACCCAATCCATTGAGCGATTGGCAAAGGTGTTGAGGTTGCGTTCATCCTGACTGATGCGCACATCGCTCTCTGTTTGCTTGCTCTGGATCGTGGTTTGTTGTTGCCCGAACATTTTGTCGGTTTGAACGCTGGCGACTTGCTGGACACGAGATTGCTCAATCAGACCGAGGGTCGCGCTGCGCTGTGCTTGTGCCATCTGCGTGGACATGGCGTACCCGCCCGCGATTGCGCCGAGGGATTGCGAACGACTCGCCGCAGCGGATTGCATCCCCAGGATTTGCTGTGCCCGGCTCGTGACATTGCTGGCGTCTCGACTCGCCGTCGCACGGGTTTGTTCGGCTTGATACTGCCCTTCAATGCGTGTTTCTGCCGCTTGCCGTTGCAACGCTGTGCCGTATTTGATCCCCGCGATTTCCAAGCCCGTCGCTGCAAATGCGCCCATCCAGCCCGACGCTGTCGTCGAGACCGCTTCAAAGATTTGCCCGAACGCCAGCTTGTAGCTGATGTACGGAGACGCCAGTAAGAGAAGCGAACTAAGCATCATCAGAATCATGACGATGATGCAGGCATAAACGGCTTGTGTAATCCGCGCCGGATCGCCCGTGATCACGCCGTTTTCATCCAATGAAAAAATGCCCGTCGCCGGACTGATGATGGTGAAAGCCAAATTCCCGGCGCTGTACACCGCCAAACCGAGAATGTGACTCACGAGTGGCGTCACCATCGTGAAGACGCCTGCACTCCACGCAAACGGATAGGAGATGCGCTGCGCCAGCGTGCGATCAATGGCGAGCGCAATCGCGAAAGGCGCAAACAAGCGCAGCGCAATCGTCAGCAACGCACTCAGCAGGGCCAGAAATAACTGCGCGAATTCGAGCAGAAACCGCCCCAGCGTCACCCCAATGAAAATATTGGCGAGATTCCACGAGGAGACATCCAACAGTTTGGTGATGTCGCGGAAGTTCGTGTTTTCGCTCGTGATCGCGCCAATGGCTTCGTCCGGGTTATTGGCAACGGCTTTGACGATGAACATCCCTTCGGTGAACTTCTGGTAGTTCGTGTTGAATTCGAGTTCTGCATCCCAAAAGACCTTACGGAATTCGGTAACGTTGATGATGTCATAGCCAATCTGACTCGCCGTGTTGATGATCGTGCGCCCTGTGCCAAAGAGCGTGAAGATGACGCCCAGCCGAATACACCACCAGAACAGGTCTTTGCCCGCGCCGTCATTTTCGCGGAAGAGTCGCGCGAACGACAGCATCATCACAATGACCGAGAGCCAGAAGGCGAAATTCTCCAGTCCCTCGACGAGCGGGCTTTCAATGACTTCCTGCAATTTGGGCAACAGCTTTTCCGCCACCAAGACCAGATTGACGAGCGGATCGCCGGGATCATTGCCGGGCGGCGCTTGTGCCCAGAGCGGTGTAACGAATACGAGGAGGAAGAACAGCGGCCAAGCAGGGCGCAAATATTGGCGTCGTGTCTTATGGTTGTTGTGCATTGGCTAAATTCTCCCGCAGTTTGAGGGTGGCTTCGGCAATGCCGCGCCAGGCTTGGTTCATCTGGTAAATGTTGCGTCCGAAGTGCAGCCGTTCCTCTTCCATTTTGTAAATGGCTTCCGCACGTTTGACTTTGGCGTCAAAGAGACGGCTGACTTCGGCTTCGGTGCGTGCGGCTTTCTCTTCCAGCTTGGCGAGTTCAAAGGACAACTGCTCCATATCCCGATCCTTGTCGGTGCAAGCCTCACAATTCTTCAGTTGCTCCAGTTCTTCTTTTTTCGCCGTGATGTGCGCCGCCATCTCTGCGAGTTGTTCGGCTTCGCGTTGATGGTCGTATTCCAAGCGCTCTAGCTGATTGTCCATCTTCTTGAGCCGCTCAAATTCGGCTTCCGTATCCTGTGCCGTGCGACCAATGCCATAGCGCAAATACTCGGCGAAATCGCGTTTGTCGGCGGCTGGGTCAAAGACGCCATTCTTGAGCCGCTGCGCGATGTTGAGGACTGCTTTGGCGGCTCCCGTGACAAGATTGACGAGTTGATTCTTGACGCGAAACACAAGGCGTACAGCTTGTCCCCAATAGCTCAGAAACCGGCGCATCTGACGTTCATTGGCGAGCGCATCGTCCACCGTTTTCAGAATGCCCTGGAGGTTGGTCAACTGCCCGACAGCATTTTCATACATTTGTGTGTACTGCCGCACGGTTTCCAGCCAGCGATTGAATTCTTCCAGTTTTTTGGTGACTTGAAAGGTGTAATTGGCGGGATCAAACACCGTCCATTGTGCGTGCGCAGGCGTCGGCAGCAAGAGCGCCGCCAGGACAAAACCGAGTACAAATGATTTGAGTGTTGTTGTGGTAGTAGTGGGATTGTTCATGGATTCCTTTCTGTTTGCACCACGGAGGACACGGAGGGCACAGAGTTTTTTTGACAGGATTGACAAGATTTACTCAGGATTTACATGCAAAATCATGTCAATCTTGTCAGCAATCTTGTGAATCCTGTCTGGCTTTTCTCCGTGTCCTGCGGTGCTCTCTGTGGTTTCTATTCAGCTATCAAAAGAGCTTCATCAATTTTGACCAAATCCGCTCCGGTGAGTCCGAGCGGGTAGTGTTCGGCAAGCCAAGCGATCACATTAACGAGCGGCCAATGAGGACAGAGCGTTTGGACACGAGCGCGGGCATTGCGTTCATCGGGATTGGTGGTAAATGTCCAGAGTTCGACGGGCGATAAATCGCATTGCACCATTTGTACGACCTTGTCTTCGCCTGCACCCAATACGAGTAAGAACTGTGCATGCGAACCGGCGACATTGTTGATGACACTGATGGCGGCAGCGGCTTGCGGGGCGAGACCGGAATCGGCCACGAGTTCGGCATAATCACCCACTTGTTTGCCGATGATTTTGACCCCAGCGGTGCGGGCAATATCGGGGATGCTGGACAGGTCTTCGTAGGCTTGCGTAGCGAGAATCGTGATGACGTTTTCTTTGCCGCCGGTACGTGCGCCGCGTTTGATGACGTCGAGAATACGCGGGTATTTGTCCTTGATCTTCCAGACTTCATCAAAGATCAGCAGCGTGGGCGAGCGCGTGCCATCCGCATTGAGTTGACCAATCGCACGCAGGACGCGCGCCGCAGCCCGATAGGCGAGGGATTCGCGCACCCGTTCGGGGAACTGTTCCAGCGAATCGAGTTCATAAACATCCAGCGGTGATGTTCCGGCAAACTCAGGATGAGTCGGCGCGTCCAGAAAGCTATGTCCGACGAATTGTGTCAGCGCGAGTTTTAGTGCTTCGGCGCGTTCGGCGGCGGCACCTTTGAACGACCAAGTGGTAAGCGCATCCACGAGGTGCGACAGGCGCGGTTCGTGTTTGGGCAAGCCAGGGCGATTGCGTGGCACTTCATTGCGATAGACTTCATTGACGAGTGTGGTGAGAACGTCTTCGGCGAGCGAATCATGTTCCGGCACACGCGCGAGTTGCATCAGATCGCCGACGACAAACCCGACTTGTACTTCATCCGGCAAAATTCCTTCGGCCAGGCCGTCATAATCCCAGGTATTGATCGTGCGTTCCGAGCCGATAGCAAAGCGCAGATGCCGTCCGTGCAGGACATCCACGAGCGGGGCAAAGGATTCGCCGAAATCCACTGCACGCACACAAGCCCAGGCTTTCGTTGCCAGCACGTCATTGAGGATGCGCCCCAATAAGACGCTCTTGCCGCCACGCGGCGCAGCGAGGGCTAACACCAATGGCGAACTAACGACTTGGCGGTCAAAGAGATCAAGGCCGATCAGTTTGCCGGTAGGCAACGAAAATAAAGTGTGTGGACGCGGCGCACCGCTCCATTCGGCTTCGGTGGGGATGAGGGGCGCAAGCGAAGACGCGGTTTCTGTAATTTCTCGCCCCGTCACTTTGCCATTCGCTTCACCGACCAATGTTTTCGGATATAACGCTGCCAGTGCCGCCGGTTCTTCCCGGTCGGCATCCGCACCATTGATTTTGCGCAGTTCGGCAATGACCTGCTCACAAGACCGATCCAGCTTTTTGAGCGAGGCAGCAAGCTCGGCTTTGGTGTAGGCTGGGTCGCTGTAGACCACCACATAAAAACGCACCTGCGCCAGTGCCTCGCGTCCGCCTGCGAGATCGTGGCGAATGGCGGTCAAGTCCTGTAAGGCGACTTCGGCTTCGGGCGCGAGCTTTTGTTTGCCGCTCAAGCGCTGCCCCGAACGCATCACTTGCCGGATGCGGCGATCCAATCGCTTGACGCCCTTGCTTTGCTCCGGGTAGAGAAACTCACTGATGATGGTATGACGAAAGTTGAGCGTGCCGTTGATGGAGAGCAGTCGTAACGCATCGGCAGTGATGAACGGTTGTGGTGGTGTGAACAGCGAAACAATGGCAGCAGGAACCGCGCCGTGCCGCACATAGCTGCCTGATGCCTCAATCGTTTCGCCGCAGAGGTAATGACGAAGATCAACACCATTGAGAGGTACTGTCGGCAAGGTGGTGGCATTCTGCCGATGCCCCAAATACACTGCGCCCCATAATTCATCGCGCGTGAAGCGCGTGAAGCGCAGCGCATCTTCGCGCTCGATGAGGCGAAAAATTTTCTCGGCCTCAGCAAAGGCCGCCCGTTCTTCTTCAACGGTGCGCCGCACAATCGCTTGGGTGGTCGCGCTTTGCCAGGCCGAAAGAAACGCGCGGGGCAAGCCCGTCCAGCCTTGCTGTTTCCATTCCTGTCGGAGCGTAGCGAGGAAAAGATCATCGGTTTGCTGTCGTCCGGTGTTGGGAACGCGCACCCAACAGGTTAACGCGGTGCGCCGAAAGCTGCCGGTCATCGCCATCTCCGCATAGGTTTGCAAGCCGCGATGGTGAAGCACTGAGGCGAGGGGATGAATGTGAGAGACATCGCGCGCGTTGTCATGCTGCCAGAGAGCTGCACCGGGATCAGGCGCGGCAGTGAGCCGAAACTGAATTACTGTGCCAAGCGGTTTGCGGGCCGCTAATAATCGCGCCAAGGCGTTACAGCGATTTTCCAGTAATAAGTCATCACTGAACACAGAAGCCGCCAACTCCACGTGATAAGCGCGCGTGTAAGAGCCATCGGCGTGGCGCAGTGCATCTTCATACAAACCGATAATAGAGGTGTCGCGCGGTCGCGCGGTAGAGGGTTTGGATGCAGAAGGCTCCGGCGGCGGGAGCGTAGAAGCCATTTTCCAATCCCGTCTGGCTTGTAAAAACGCAGGCGCGAGTTTGAGGCTTAGCCCCGTGCCGACTCCAAAAGCCGCCGCCGCGCTGGTCGTAATCAAAATAGCAGATGCGTCCATCAGGATGTTCCTTTCTTTAATTCAGTATTCAGTTGCCTGTTTGAAATGAACCACGGAGATCACGGAGGACACGGAGAAGGAAAGCCTGTTAGCCCCTTTGTTTTTCTCCGTGCGCTCCGTGTTCTCGGTGGTTTTCTTGTTGTGTTGACGTTGCTTTGGCGCGTAACCATTCCGGGTGAAATTCATCCGGTCGCCAACGGTGCTGGGTGCGTTTGCGCAGATACCATTGACCGGTATGTTGCAGCCAACTCGGTCGTTGTTTGCGGCGGATCAGATTGAGGATCAGGATGGAAATACCCATACAAATCAGCCAGCCCAGCAATTCCACCGGCAGTTGGTAAATTCTGACATTCAGGAAAAAGGGCACGGCATAGCCCAGCACGCCCGCGAGCAGCACGATGCCCCAGTCTTCGTCCGTAATGCCAAAGCGCAGCACGGGTAAATAAATCTGTGAACGAATTGGTCGAGGTTGCATAGCAGTAGAGGGATGAGGGATGAGGGATGAGGGATGAATCAGAAAGAGAGGGTCATATTCATCCCTCCGCCCTCATCCCTCATCCCTCACCCTTAGTTTCCAAAGCCCGTATCAAAGTTCACCGCGTTGCCCTGTGAGATGGAGAACACGAGCGCGACGATACCGCCGAAGGCAAAGCAGCCGATGGCAGCGATGAGTTGTTTGGTGGCGGGTTTCTCGGTGCCGTAATTCAGCACGGCCCAGCCGACAAAGATGATGCCCATTAAGAAGAGGAGATTGCGCCCCCATTTGATGCCTTCACGGATGGCATTGCCGACCTGCTGATCGCTGCCAAAGATGCCGCCCGCCGGCGCTTGGGCGAAGGCGGAGAGGCTGAAGGTGAGTAACCAGCCTGCCAGAATGGCGAGCGGCTCAATGAGGTGAATCCATTGCGCACAGCGAATCAACGTGTCTCCGAAACGCAAGAGATACGGCTGCGCTCTGTGATTAGTAATAGAAGTGAACTGAGTGAAAGGTTGCGAAAGGGATTGTTCTGTCTGCATGAAATTGACTCCTTGAAATGATGGTTGATCCGTTCGACGGGCGAGACCGCCACACAGAACAGAGTTGCTGGGGCTTCTGGTTGATTGCGCGTGCGGCAAGTGCTGAGCAAATCGCGCGCCACAAATTTCACGGCATCGGGTTTGCCAGGATCGGCGGCGAAAAAGGAAAGGAACTCGCAGTCAATGAATCAGAATATGAGGAAACAAATGATGCTCAACTTTTGTGCTGGTGGAATCGTTGTGGGACTGCTGTTGCTCGCGCCTGTGATGGCTTGTGCGCAAGCTGTCGTCATTGATGAAAACACCCGTCAACGCGCGCGTGCCTATGAATCCCTGTTCATTACAGTCGCCTATCAACACGGGATTGATGCACGGTTGTTGTGGGTGATTGCGTATCTGGAATCGCGCTTTCGCCCGCAGGTCATCAGTCCGAAAGGCGCGCGTGGCTTAATGCAACTGATGCCAGCGACCGCAGCGCGCTGGGGCGTGCGAAATCCGTATGAGCCAGCGCAGGCCATTACCGGAGCCGCGCGGTATATTCAATATTTAGAGCAGCGATTTGCGAGGCGCGTGGACTTAACGCTCGCCGCGTACAATGCGGGTGAAACGGCGGTAGCGGCGTATCGCGCAGGCCGTACCGTGCGCGTTGGTCACAAGCTCATCAATCCCTTCGGCCTCAGAACCGATGGCGTGCCGCCCTATCGAGAGACGCGCAATTATGTCCACAGCGGCACGGCTTTATTGAGGCGTTTGTCGGTAGGTAATCCCGCGACAACTGTCGTCTATACGCCTGCGCCTCGTGCTGAGAAGTTACCCAACAGCGAGGCCGTCACCATATCCACCACTATGAGAAAAAGTATTTCGTATGCGGCGGAAGCTGTCCCTTCCAGGCAGTCTGTCTCAACTCCCTCAACGTCTCGTTCGATCTCCTACCAAAACCGTTGAGCAACGCTGCGGCTGGTACAAGCCACCGGAATTCAACGGTGCTGCCGAGGGCTTTTCTGCCCTCAGCGCCCCTGAAAATAGGCTTTTGCGCGGCAGCCACGTGTTTTCTGTGGCTCTGCCAGTGAGCAAAAGCTGTGGCACCAAAGTTGTAAAGGGAAGCAAGCGTACGAGAGAAAACAGCAAAGGAAATGTATGCGCGAAGAAGTAGTTTCTAAGCCAGAAGCAACAGAGATAGACGCCGTATCAGAGCAGCATCTACCGCCCGTCATCTATCGTGATCCGGCGGATGTGCGGACGATCTTTCAGTTACTGTCGTCGTTGCTGGTACTTGTCGTGCTGTTTGTCCTGAGTGCGCTCGGCAACGCCTGGCAATATTGGCGCAGACCGGATCGCATTGTGGTGGATCGTTCCAACGGGCGCGTGCTGCTCATCAATGATCGCGAGTTCGGCGAAACCGATGCGGCCAAGCTGATGCCAGATCGTCCGCAGGAAAGCGATAAGAAATATATTGTCCGCGAATTCGTGCGCAGCTTATATGCGATCAATCCGACGACGCGCGCTGCCGACATCAAGACGGCTTTGGAAATGATGGTGCCGCATTCGGCGACGAAGTTCGCCGCCTATTTGAAAGAGCAGCATATTCTGGAGCAACAACGCGCTGAATCGTGGCAAACGGTGTGGTCGCCGCAAGACGTGACGATTGATCGTAATGATCTTTACACCGTGCGCGTCATCGGCAAGCAGGACATCACCAAACTCATCAACAATCAGGTCGTGCAGGACAGCAAACAATTGCAACTCACCGTCAAGCTCGTGGCCGACCCGGCAGGTCGCACGGATCAAAACAAACGCATGGGCTTTTTGGTCGCCGCGATTGACTACAAGGAAATCAATTCCTGAGCCTCTTTCGTTAGGTCGTCTCCACCAGGGAAAGGAGTTACATGCAGCATTGTGCAGCAATGGTCATGATAGTCATTGGACTGTCATTCGTAACAACTACAACCGAGGCGCAACGACGAAGAGAGCACAGGCCGTCAGAGCGGGAGAGGGGCTCCGCTCTGACGGTACTCAACAATCCGACTCCCTCGTATCAATCCGGCGAAGTACAAATCGAAGTCACGGGCGACGAAAACCCGATCATCCGTTTGCAGATGATTCCGAGCGGACAAGTCCTCGTCGAGTTTCCGGCGCAGGATCATATCTTCAAAGTGAATCCGGCAGACCCGGATTTAGTGACGATTGAAGATTCGCCGACGAAAGCGACCGATCACTATTTGCTGTTGCGTTCGAGTCGGCAATTTTTGCCGAGTGCGGCGCAAGCGCAAACAATAGCGACCTCAATGATCGTGCAGATGACATCGGGGATGGTGATTACGCTGTTGCTGTATCCGACGCGCGATTTCAACCAGACGGTGCATCGCTGCGTCGTGCGCTATGACCGCGCCGCGATTCTCAGCGCGCGACAGGCTGCCGGGCTGGATGTGAATCTGGATCGGCGTGAGGAAACGGTCGCAGCTCGCTTGCCCGCCTCGTGGCAAGTTGCGGCCCTGCCGAAACCAGTCGCCGAAGCAGCGCCAGTGAATCCACCGCCTGCGCCACTGCCCAAACCAGTAGAGGAAGAACCGGTCTTGCTGACCCAGCGATTGGAAGCACTGGCGACGCCCAAAGTGTGGAGCAAACCTAAACGTGGGCTGCAAGCTGCGTTGCAATCGCTCACGCTCAAAGATGGAAAGCGACAAGTATTAGTCACGGTGCGCAATACGCTGTCCACGCCTATCCATCTCGTGCCAGGACAACCCGAATTGTCGCTGCGCACGCTGGATCGGAAAGGACACGTCTTACAGGTGGAAACGCTCAAGCCGCTCTCAATGGATGCGACGAACACCACCGGAATGCTCGCGCCCAACAGTGTGGCGAGTTATCTGCTGACCTATCCACCACCCATTTTGATTTCCGGGCAAAAGCTCTTTGTCGTGCTCGCTGAGGCCGCGACTGCCGACGATCCGCTTTTGCTCGAAGTCCTGCCCTGAGACTTCATTGAGGGAAAGTCGGTTTCAGGGACGGGAGCCTGAACCACCGGGGAAACCGGCCACGGAGAAAGATGCTTTGCCTCCTTAGCTCTGCCTCCTGTTCTCCGCGTTCCCCGGGGTTCATTCGCCCAGCACAAGAAAGGAAACGATGAACCACAGCGAACCAGAAAACCTGCCCGAAGTGCATTTGCAGGATGTCACCGAAGACAAAACCGAAGTCGTTGCCCCGCCTACGCGCTCAAGGAAAAAGAAATGGCTGATGCTCGGCGGTTTTGTGACGTTACTGCTGGTGACAGCGGTCGGTGGATATTTCCTGCTGCGCGGCAATGAAGTCAATGTCAAAGCCGTGCGCAAAACACCCGAACGGGTGACGAATGGCAGCGACTTACAACAGGCGGCGTATGATTCATTACGCGGCTCGCTCAGCAGTCCTCCTGCGCCTTCAGCTACACAAACCCCAGCCGCCAACATTGGCTCGAATCAACCGACGACCATTGCGATGGCAGGCGTCACGCCTGCGCCATCAGCAAGTCCGAGCGCCTCGCCCAAGGCTTCCGCGCCGATTCAACCCGGCATTGCGATGACGATTGCGCCGCCGCCGGAAGTGATGGCAACGCAGGCGACAATGAAACCCTCTGCGCCGCTGATCCCCTCCACTCTTCCGCCGACAGACAACCAAGCAGCGAACGCAACCACAAATGCAGTGGCAGGCGGGAAGCCCAGAACAGATGCTTCCATTGTCTTCGCCAGTTTGCCGACGAGTCAGACAGAAAAGAATAAGACTCCCACTACCGCTTACCACGACAGTCCTCAGCCTCTTCCTCCCACAACGCCTGTGCTGCCAGAAAAGAGTCTGCGTGCGCTACCTGGTTTTGGTGCAATGCTGCCCGTGCGGCTGCTCGGGATGCTGTATACCTTGCGTCCCGGTACGCTGGCACGGTTGGAACTACTCCGCGAAAGCAAAACGGAACATTGGCAATTACCGCGCGGCACGATTTTCGTGGGAGCGGTGCAGGGCGCAGGGCGAGATCGCGCCTACGTGCAGATCAAGGGCTTCATTGATCCCACGACGGAGCGCTTCACCAAACTGGAGGGGGAGGCGCTTGGCAGCGATGGCGGCGCAGGCTTGCGCGGGAAGGAACGTCGCCTTTCATCCGTCTGGTTGCGCGTGCTGGATCGCGCGGCACAAACCGGCACGCAGCTTCTGTCCAGTCTGTTGGGCCGCAATGGTTCGCAGGTCATCATCGCGGCAGACCCGGCAGGCATGTATCGCAGTGCAATGGGCGAATCCGCGCAACTGCAAAACAATCGCAGCTTTGTCGAGGTGGCGGCGGGAACGGTAGGTTTCGTGTTGGTCACGACCTTACCTGCTGCATCCGCTGATGCACCTGTCGCAATAAATACCAATCAGACAACATCAGCGCTCTCCGATGCAGAACTCGCGGAACTGTTCATCTCCTCTGATCCCACCAAAATTCGCGCCGCCTTACCGCGCCTGACTCCCGAAGTCCGGCGTGTTTTAGAGCAATCGCTCAAAGAAATGGAGCATTGAATGCAACCCCATTCTCCGCATCAACCAACCATCAATCCCCGTGTCCTGCTCGCCGAACAAGATGCAGGCGGCTTAGCCGAACTGCTCCGGGAAACCGGCTATGTGATCCAACCTGCGTTGCTGCGCGATTTGGCGCACGTCTTGCGCAGCGGCTTGCCCTGGCTGATTGAAGGCCCACGCGGTGGCGGCAAAACGGCGCTCGCTGAAGCTCTCGCGGCAGCCTGTAATCTGCCCATGTTTTATCTGCAAGGGATGGAAGGGCTGACGCTCGCCGATGTCCTCTATGACTGGGATCGGGAAGGCCAGACACAATGGGTGCGTCAAGCTGTCGCGAATGGCAGCAGCTTTCAGGAAGCGCGCGCCGGGCAATGGACACGCGAATTTCTCAAACTCGGCGAAGCTCTCGCGGCGTATGAATGGGCCGCCAACAACGAAGTCGTCCCGATTTTGATTTGTGATGAGTTCGATAAGGTCAGCGAGAAACTGGAAGACATGCTGCTGCAATTGTTTGCGCGGGGCTTCGCCCATATTCCTCGTTACGGCGAAATCGGCGTGCGCGAGCAACAACGCTGGCCCATCGTGGTTCTACTCTCGAACGATCAACGCCACGATCTGTCTTCGCCGATGCGGTCGCGTTGTTTGTATAGCTGGCTCGCGCCGCCCACACCCCGCGAAGAAGTCGGCATCCTGCAAGCCCGTTGCCCCACCGTGCATCCGCTGCTGCTCAGAAAAATGATTAAGCTCATGCACGGCATTCGGAGTCTCCCCGGCATCGTGGATAAGCCGGGACTACGCGAATCCATCGCCTTGTTGCACGCGCTTCAGACGACGGGCTACACCGACCTGACGGCTACGACGCTGACGCAGCATTTGTGCTTTCTCGCCAAGCGCCATCTGGACTGGGAGAATCTGCGCAAGGCGACGGCGCGACTGGATTTGATGATGGAACTGTCCGATGCGGACATTGATTCATGGGTAGCGGCCTTGTGTGGAGGGAAGCAATGAAACAAGCCTCGCGCCATTGGCTCTTGCAACCCCACGTTATCGTGTTGGTGACGGTCATTTGTGTTGTCGGTGGGCTATTGCTGCTGCGTTGGATAGCTGCACGGCAGCAACAGGTGACGGCGCGTGTGGAGGTGGCGGCTCCGCAGATTGAAGCTGCTTCTCCCAAAGCTTCAGCATCGCCTCTGCCGCGCGCCTTGCCGGATGGTGAAGTGGAGCGCACTGCCGCGCGCGTGCGCGAAGTATCGGCGCTTGTGATGGGGTTGACGCTACTGGCCGTGCAAGAAGCCATCGCTGGAAACATCATACCAAGTAGCGAAGCCTTAACCGAACGGTTTGTCGCCCGGCAGTTATTGCCGCCGACAATTCGCCCCTCTGCTGCTCGTGCCGTGTTGGAATCGGAGACGGCTGTTCTCTACCTCCGTTATCGCGTCGAGCCGCTCGCGTTGGAAGTGGTTTCGCTAGGTCGTATGCCCGAAGATGGAACACCCATCATTGGCCGCATCGTCACGGGCCGCGATGAACACTCGGCCTTATTCATCGCGCGACAAAGCAAAGGCGCAACACTGCCCGACCCGTTCTTACCCGCCGCCCAAGTCATCGCCTTAAATTGGAGTGTTGAGCCGTGGCGCGAACGTGCCTTTGCCCCACAGGAAATGGAGCAAATGCAACACGCCCTCCGCACGGCGCAAACCAAGCAATGAAGAATCAACCACGGAGCGCACGGAGTACACGGAGAAGAATTGACCGGAAGAATCAGATGCGCAAAATTCAGAAAACCAATCCTGTCCATCTTGTAAATCCTGTCAAAAAAAACTCCGTGTTCTCCGTGTTCTCCGTGGTTTCCCTCTGGCGACACACGCCGCGTTCACTCACGCATTTGTGTGAGCAAGTGGATGCGCGTTGGGGCATTCCACGCCCTGCTACTGCGCCGCACCTGCCACCGCTACAGGCCATGAGTGTTTTGCTCAACCTCATTGGCGAAGGGTTGCTGCTGCTCGCTTGCGGGTTACTCTCCGCTCTGATCTGGCGGCAATGCACGCATTGGCTCCTCATCAATATCGAGGTCGAAATCATCTGCCATCTGTGCGCTTTGCTGAGTCTGCTCATGCCCTTGCTGGAAATCGCACAATTGTCGCTCCCGTTTTATCCGCTCCAGCAGCGTTCCACCTACGGCTCCTCGCGCTGGGCCGATCCGCTCTGGCTGGGTGATTTACGCCTCGCACGGCGTAAGGGCGACGCCGTCCAACCCGGCGAATTGCCGCTCGGTGGTTTAGGGACAAAATATGATGTCGTGCTGAACAACGCGCAGACGATGTGTCATCTCGCACTCTTTGGCCCGCCGGGAGCAGGCAAATCCGCCACGTTTTTTATGACGTGGCTGCGGGCGTGGGCGACAAACGGCTCGACGATTGTGCTCGATCCGAAAGGCGAATTGTATGAACAGACGGCTTACTGTTTTGAAAAAGTCTATCGCATTGATCTCCAGCATCCCGAACGCTCCGACCGTTGGAATTTTCTCCCAGCCTGTAACCATAATGCCGAACTCGCGCACGAAGCTGCCGCCATTATTCTGCATGTAGACCAACACAAAAATTCGTCCGCTGACCCGTTCTGGAAAGAAGCGGAAACCGCAGCTTTAACGGCGATCATTCTGCATCTCGCGCAGTGGCATGAACGTCCGACGCCCGCGATGATTCAGGAGATGGTGTCGCAGTATTCGCTCGCCGAATTGAATGAGTTGATGATGTCTTCCGCTGATCCAAACGTGCCGCTCTACTGGGGGATGTTCACGAAGGTCGAGCCGAAGTTACAAGGTGGCGTGCTGATCGGACTCGGCGTTCGTTGTGCGGCGTTCAATATCCCGAATGCCAAAGCGATTTCTTCGCCCATTACGACGAAGGCGGCGGCGCGTGGGATTCGCCTCATAGATTTTGCCGAGTTGCGCCAGCCGCGCACCGCGATTTATGTCGTCGTGCCGGAAGGCGATGCCGCACGGTACAAGGTCGTACTGGCCACGTTATTTGGTCTGGCTGCCAGCCATCTGCGCAAAGGCGAATTGAACGATAAGTCCGCGCCCGTCCTCTTCAACTTTGACGAAGCGGGCAACATCTTCATTCACGGACTGAACGAATTGCTGGGTGTCGGGCGTGGGCGCTTGATGTCCATTGCGCTGGGCTTTCAAAACCTCGGGCAGGTCTACCATCACTATGGCGCAGATGGCGGCGATGCGGTGCTTGGCTCGATTGGGACGATGGTCTTTTTGCCGGGCCTCGATCAACGCACTACCGAATATGCTTCCAAGCGCATTGGACAGGCAACGGTCTGGCAATCTAGTTCAGTAGACGTCAGGGAAGGCACGAAGTTCGACTCCGAACGCACGACCGAAGTCGGACGATCATTGCTGGATGCCGCAGAAGTGCGCCGCATGGTGAAACATCAACAAGCCATCGCCATCATCGGCAATGCGCCGCCTGTGCGCTTTTCCTATCCGCCCCAGGCGCGGATGACGAACGCGCCGCTCTCGCAGCGAGAAAAAGCTTGGCTGACGCAACCGCAACCAGCACACAAGACTGAAAAGACTGAAAAGATAGTCGAGACGAAAGCGCCAACTGCTCCAGCCCCAGCCCTCGTCGTGACAGACACACGCCCGCCGCTTTTCTTTGGCAATCTGACATTTCAGCCGGAATACGATCCCGCCCGTCTGACGCCTGCCCTTGATCCGAGTGTCAATGATGCACCGGAAACCAATGTCACACCACAGGAGGAAGACTGATGCCCGAAGGAGCCACGCGGGTCAGCAAATGGCGGCTGACCTACATCGTCGCCTTGCTCAGTGTCATCGCCGGGCTGAGCAGCTATGGCTGGTACATCTACACGCTCGTGCGCGATGCCCAAGCTGACAAATCGCAGCCGCAGATTGAACGATTGCTCAAAGACCTGCTGACCTATCACCGGCAAACGAAACAATTCCCGCGCAACTTTGCCGAGATCAATCAACGCCTCTGGCACACCGTCCCGCCGCCGGATTATGGGAAGGATGGACGCGAGGCATGCACAAAAAACTATTTCTATTGGTACACCCAAGTGAATGCTGACACCTGTGCGTTCTGGGCGTTGCCCACTGGCCCGCAACGGAACTATGCCTCGGCCTTTTTCATCGTCCTCGCACCGGGTTGGGCGCGCGCCTGGAAAGGCAAAGCGCGAAGCGATGAAGAAATCGCACATCTTGCCGCTATTCCTTCCTCTCAGTCGCTTGCTGAAATGCAGATGCAGGAACTGCCCGCGCGCGTGTTCAAGACGTCTGCTCAAGCCGCACCTTAACTTAGCCACTCTTGATATCTTACAGTAGACACATACGAGCAGCGCTTTTCGCTTTTGAGAAAATAACGTAAGCTTTACAAGCGCAAGGCTACTTGACACACCTCAGCCCCGTAGGTTTGGCCAAAGGCATTGATATGCTGGCTGCTGCGGTCGTTGTGAGGCGGTATTTTCCCGCTGCTGCCGCAAGTGAATTCTTACAACGGCCAAACAGAAATGCCTACCTTGAATCAACAGAAGGGGAATACCTCCTACTCCGTTCCGTTTTACAAGAAAACCTCGCGCAACATCAGAGGTTATTATGAGCAACCTTCTCCATATCCGCACGAGAATCAATGAATTATTAGGGATATTCGCATTCCAGGCCAAGGCTCATTCAGCAGGGGGGAAAACCGATTTTAATAAGGTTTCCGAAGATGTATTGGTTCCTCTTTTTCGACAAATTTTCGATCTCGCCGATCTGAAAAACCTAAATGCTGCGATGAAAAAAAACTTCCCGGCGATTGACCTGGCTGATGACCTAACCAAAATCGCATTTCAAGTCACAGCAACAGCAGATAGTCAAAAAATCAAAGATACGCTACAAACCTTTGTCGAAAAGGAACTCTATAAAAAATACCCTCGCTTAATCTTCTATATTCTGACCGAAAAGAAAAGCTCATATCCAAAACAAGCCTTTGCAGAACTGATTGCTGGAAATTTCGAGTTTGACGTGGAGCGGGACATCCTTGATTACACAGATTTGATCCGGCAGTGCCACACCTTTCAACTTGACAAGGCAAGTAAGATCAAACGAATCCTTGAAGCGAATTTTGGAAGGGGCGATTATTCTGTCTTCAGTGAGACACAGAAAGAACCCGTTGAAAATGTATTTCTCAATCTGATAGGGGTAACTTTCCCGAAAAAGCTCTACCTCGCTGATTTGTCCATTGACCGAGAAGCAATTGTGGCAAATGCTTTGGGGGCGCTGCGATACGACACGCCAACAAGAACCATTATTCGCCATTACATACTGGAACAATTAAAGCTGGAATTTTTTTCAGGCTGGCACCTCTATAAAAATCAACTCCTCACTTTTCATGACCTCTACGACGACAACTCCTTTCTTGCAAGGATTGTAGATAAAGGAACCATAGACTCTATCAAGACCGAGGACTTTTTCACGATCAATCGCAAAATTGACGAGGATCGCGAAAATATTTTCCGAGGGTTGTTAAGGAAGACGTTGCAAGAACAACTCTATCAGCAACAAGTGGAATGGCAGTTTGAAGAAGGACTTTATATTTTTGTAGAGAATGGTAGTGAGCAAGAGACGAAAAAAAAGACCCGGCGAAAAAAGGACAATGAAAGCATTGAAGAGGAACAAATCATCTTCAAAAGGCACGAAACTTGGTATGGGGAAAAGGAGGCGCATCGTGCGGTATTGGAAAAATTTATGAAGGCAGATGCGCCGGATCAGGTTTGGTATTGTAAACATCGAGCCTTTGAAGCGAAATTTAAGAAAATCGGAGATCACTGGTTTTTGCTCTTATTGCCGGACTGGTTCTTCAGCTATAACGGGTTTGATAAATCTGATTTCCATGCAAACGACCTCAAATGGCTCAAGAAGAAAGCAAATACTGAAACCGTTTTTAATGACTTTCGGTTTCTGCATTACTTTTTAAGAAAGCCAGGAAATTCGTTATTGCCTGGGGAGACAAGTGACCAGCTATTACGATTTGGTGAGATTATCTCCTTCGATAATGCGCCCTTTCTTTATGACGAATCCTGGAACCCACCAGAGGAGAAAAAGAAAAATAAAGCCGATGAATCCGCTGTTGCGGAACAAAACACCGCTCAAGTCAGTTTCTTTGATTTATGAAGTTTCACTTTCTGGAAGAACCCGAACTTGAATTTGGCGAGGACACGCATATTTGTCCACGCGCAGGAATTACCAATTATGGCGTCTATGATCTGAAATTGTCGGATCGCCGCGAAAAGATTTTTGTGGGCGCGGTAGGAACTAATGACACCTTAGAAAAGCTCAACGCTTGGCTCGATAACTGTTCCGGGTATATTTCTGCTAAACCTGATGCTGCACAACCCAATTTATTTCCTGCCTTTTGTGGGTTCAACTCGGAAACCGGTTTTCGTGCGCAGTTCGTGCAAGATTCCAGGATTGCCCGTGCCTTGAGAAATGCAGACATTGAAAAAACGCTCAGCATAGAAGACTGGAATCTGCGGGTCGAAAACGCTGTTACGCTGTATTACGAACAGATAAAATTTCTCGCACAAAATCGCACCGTTGATGTGATTGTTTGCATTATTCCAGATGTCCTGTATGACCAAGTAGCGAAGGATACACCAAAACCTCTTGAAGAGAATTTGCAGTCTATTGCAGCAGCAGAAAACGATGACTTTTTGGAATCGAATTTCAGAAGAGCCTTAAAAGCGAGGGCTATGCACTTAGCCGTTCCACTCCAACTTGTGCGGGAGATTTCCTTTGAGACGAAAGTCAAAGAGCAACAAGATGAGGCCACGAAGGCGTGGAATTTTTGTACCGCGTTGTATTACAAAGCGAACCGCCAAACCGTACCTTGGCGTTTAGTGACGAATGCTAACAAGCCCTCGGCCTGTTTTGTGGGGATCAGTTTTTACCGGAGCCGTGATCGGAAAACCCTTTCTACCAGTTTGGCGCAAGTCTTCGATGAATTGGGAAATGGCGTCATCCTTCGTGGGACACCGGTCGAAATTGATAAGGAGGATCGGCGACCACATTTGGCGGAAAATCAAGCCTATGAACTGCTGAAAAAGGCTCTTGGGGAATATCGCATTGCACTGAATACTGCGCCTGGGCGGATGGTGCTGCATAAATCTTCAAAATTTAATGAAGCTGAAATCAAAGGCTTTGAAGCGGCAACGGAAGAACTGCACATTCAGACCACGGATTTCATTACGATTTTAGATTCTGACTTCCGACTTTTTAGAAAAGGTATCTATCCGCCTTATCGAGGTTCGCAAGTAGAGCTGGACAAAAAAACACACCTACTTTATACCAGAGGGTCAGTAAAATATTACCGAACGCAAACGAGCCTATATATTCCGCAGCCACTCGAAATCCGCATCGTAAAATCTGATGAGTCGGCTAGTACCATTTGTAATGAAATTTTAGGTTTGACCAAAATGAATTGGAACAATACGCAGTTCGATGGCAAATATCCGATTACGATAGCCTGCGCAAGAAAGGTGGGGGAAGTAATGAAGTACCTCACGGGCAAAGACGCGGAACCGCAAATTAGCTACAGCTTTTATATGTAGCCTTTACCTATCCATTACTTCCTTTGCGGCGGTACGCCGTGAGCGAACGTATGCCTCTTGGGCTGTACTCAATGCCACGTTGAGAAAGCCGTTTCAATTAATTGTCTAGCCGCTTGGCAATGGACATTTGGTAGTTCTATTGGATAAAGATGGTTGCACTTACGACTAAGTGTGGCTACTCTTATCCGCGCATGACCGAACTGCAAAATAGTCTCAACCTAGCCGAATCCCTCTTCCGTCAACACGGCGGAATGTTGCGCACAACCGAAGCCATTGCGCTGGGCATCCATCCCCGCACGCTGTATCAACTCCGTGATGAGCAGCGGTTGGTGGCGGTCAGTCATGGACTCTATCGCTTGGCGGGTTTACCGGAACTCGCCAATCCCGATCTTGTTCCTGTGGCAGCACGCATTCCTCAGGCGGTGATTTGCCTCATTTCGGCACTTGCCTTTCACGAAATTACGACCGAAATCCCGCACGAGGTTTCGATTGCGTTGCCGCGTACAGTGAAGCGGCCACGCCTGGAATATCCACCGCTGCGTGTCTTCTGGTTTTCGGGCGAGGCGCTGACTGCTGGCGTTGAGGAACACACGATGGATCACGTTTCGGTAAAGGTGTATGGGCCGGAAAAAACGGTGGCGGATTGTTTCAAGTTTCGTAATCGGATTGGCTTGGATGTTGCTATAGAAGCCTTGAAACTGTGCCGCGAACGCAAAGGTTCGACGCCACGCAAGCTGCTGCACTATGCACGTATTTGTCGCGTCGAGCGCATTATGCGGCCTTATCTGGAGGCTTTGGGATAACACGATCATGAACAAGCGCAACGTAACGAATCTGCCTGCCTCGGTGCATCATAGGCTGTTGAATTTGGCGAAGGAGACCCGGCGGCCTTTCAATGAACTGCTGCAATATTACACGATGGAACGCTTTCTATTTCGGCTGAGCCATTCGCCGTTTGCAGATCGTTTCGTTTTGAAAGGCGCATTGATGCTGCGGGTGTGGGATTTGTCACAGGCACGCCCCACAATGGACATTGACTTGTTGGGAAGGACAGCCAACACGGTCGAGAATCTGGTCGAAATCATTCGGCAATGCCTGTCCGTCGAAGTCGCGGAAGATGGGATTCAGTTTGATCCCGGCAGCGTGCTGGGCGAACCGATTACGGTGGAGAAAAAGTATCAAGGTGTGCGGGTGCGAGTGCGCGGGACGCTCGGCAATGCCAGGCTGTCGTTGCAATTGGACTTCGGCTTTGGCGATGTGGTTGTGCCGGGGCCGGTATGGATTGATTATCCGCAATTGCTGGATTTCGGGCCGCCACATCTGTTGGGCTATACGCCGGAAAGCGTCATCGCCGAGAAGTTTCAAGCTCTGGTCGAACTCGAATTAGCCAATACTCGACTTAAAGATTTTTTTGATTTGTGGAAGCTCTCGCAGACCTTGACCTTTGACAGTGAAATCCTGATGCAGGCCATCACGGCGACCTTCCAACAACGCGGCACGCCCTTGCCCACCACATTGCCATTGGCACTGACCGAAGCGTTTTATGACGATCCACAACGACAGGCGCAATGGAATGGCTTCCTCCGCCGTGGGCGGTTAGAAGCTGAAGCCCAACCCTTGGCCGCCGTTGCGTTGCTGATTGCTGAATTTCTTTTGCCGCTGACACAAGCCGCCGCGACGAATCGTCCTTTCAAAAAGCACTGGCTGCCGGGCGGAAACTGGCAGTAAATTCCAACTGATTTTGTCTATCTCTCATAGCTGAATTCGTGATCCAGGTCTTCGCGTGCAGGCGCATTGTTCACTTCTCTTCGCGGTATTTCATGCGGCGCAGGCAAGCGATCAAAATGCCAGAGTTGATCGGATGCCACAAGCCAGTCCAGACGCTCAGGCGTATCCGACGAGGGGCGCTCCGTTGCTGTACGTTCTGGCGTTAAAGCACGCTCGTTGGCCAACGGTCTTGTGGACGTATGGGGAGAGATGACAGCAGTAAATTCCTGTTGCCGATCCGGTTCCAATTCGATCTCTTTCTTTTCTACCAACGTCTCTTTGACGGCGCGGGTTTGCTCGATTTCGCGGCGGATGCCATCCAGCGATTCAAAGCCGCGATAGAGTTCTTCGCGGGTGCGGACGGCATACTCCTGTAACGCCTGCCATCGCTGCGCGTCGTTTGGTGTCAGCTTGGTTAAAGCGACTTGGTTGATCTTTTCTTTGCTGGTTGATGCGCCGATTTTTTCCAGCACAAATTCCTCCAAAACTTGGTGTGCAAGGCGGGCGCGTTGCTGCGAATTTTCTTGCAGGTGTGCGATGGTGTCGCTCAATTGTCGTGCTCTGGGTTCTGTAGTAAAGACTTCAGGCGTAGCAAGCTGTTCCCACGCCTGATTTCTCGCTTGCTGGCGAAGGTGGATTTGATCTTCGGCAGGCAGTAGAGAACGCGCTTCGGTGATGGAAAGTTGATATTCCTTTTTGCTAACCAGAATGCCTCTGGTGGCGGCCTGTCGTTGTTGGATGGCTTCGTTGAGGAGGCGATGCTCAATGGCCCCCATACTGGCCATATATTCACGGTACGCCTGGCTTTCACGCGGCAATTCGCCCTGCAAACGGATGGGAGCAATTGCTTGTTTTTCTGTGGGCTTGATTGTTTCGCGTAGCTGGGCTTCCGGGCGCAAATAGGATTGTTTTTTCTCCTCAATTCGTTCCAGCAAATAAGTGCGTTCGTGCGGGGGCAGGAGCTCGTACAGCGGCTGCAAATCCAGCTTGCCGGGGTTGTCCATTTTCTCATTGAGCAGACTGGCTTGATAGTGTTTGAGCGCAGGCAGACTTTGGCGCGTGTCCAGTTCCATTAGCATTTTCGCCAATGTATCAGAGGACTGTAAACGGCCATCCTGGAGTTCCCGCACGCGCGTCGCGCGCGCTTCCCGTGACAGCCCCCAGGCATAGCGCAATTCGCGCATTTCCGATGAATGATGTTCCGGCGCGCGACCAAAAAAGAGCAGATTTCGCTCGCGCACATTGAGCGGCATGAGTTCCGGTTGGAGATGCTGTACAGGGTCAGTTTTGTGCAATCGGAGCGCCTCTCCACGCGCCAAATTGTCGCGCAGAAATTGCTCGGCAAACCGATTCAATTCGGCGGCGGAAGTAGCGGACTGCAACTGCTGATGGGCAGCGCGAAAGGCGGCAGAAGAGTTGAGTGCCCGCGTTTCAGGATCACGCATTCGTTCTTCCAAATAGGCTTGCAGAAATTCGCTGATTTTGAATCGTTCGGCGCGGGCCTCTTCGGAAAGTTCCGGTTTGTAGGTTGCACCTGCAATCGCGGCGATCAACGCGCGTTTCTCCCTGCCGCTTTCCAATAAACGATCCAGCGTCGGCAGCGATTGCGACACCAGTTTTTCCTGCGCCGCCAGCAATAATCCGGCGGGGAAACGCAACACTTCGTCACGCAGATTAATGGTGCGTGCGGCGGTATTAAAAGAACCAACTCTTTCAGGGTCAGGACGACTGTTTTCATTACGATCTTCCAGTGAAGTATCCGTTCCCAAGCTCTCCAGGCTCTCACGTGTTTCCAATGCCTGCATTGCCTCGGCCAGTGGGCGCATTTCCGCCAAAGTTTTTTCTGTTGCTTCCTCACGCGAGCCAGAATGATTGATGGCGTTCACTTGCGCATAGTAATGCCGAAAGACTTCGACTTCGGTGCGCACATCCGCCGTTTGTCCGGCAATTGATTTTGCCAGCGTGTGAAACTCTGCTGCTTGTTTTGCATTGCCGATCTGTGTGACGGCATACGGTAGGCTCGTGATGAATGGCTTTTCGTCTGCGGCAACAATTTCATGTTCTTCCGCCGGAAGCGTGAGTATATCGCCCTTCAAACTTGCGCCATGCTCATAGAAATCGCGGAGCGTTTGGCTTTGCTCTCCTAACCAATCCGCTTGTTCG
>JAEUQN010000340.1 GCA_016789725.1 Blastocatellia bacterium
GTAAGTCGGCGACGGAGTGCAGTGTAGCCAACACTGCTTTGCCATCAGCAGTTTCTGGGATGACGACGTTTTCCTCTTCCATCGTGACTTTGCCTTTGAACATATTGACCGCCCAATTCCGCTCCATCGCGTACATGTGATAGAACAACTCTTTAATCGAACGCATTTCCGGGCGCGGTCGAAAGTCCAGTTCTTCGTTCGTCAACGCCGCGATGCTGCGCACCGTGACGCTGTGTACCATTTGGAAATAGGCGCGTTGTCCGAGTAATGCCTGTTTATTCACGATTCCTCCATCTGCAATGAAAAACCCTGAGAACAGATACTGCTCGTGCATGACTTGCATAGCGGCGACAAGGCAACCCACGCACGAACAGCATGCGTTCTCAGGGAAGTGTTACTTGATTTAAGGTGCGGACATCATAAAGTAGTCGAGTGACAACAGTATGTCAGCAGGAAAAAAAGAAATATTTTAGCGAGCAGATTTCTGGTCAAAGAAAGGTTTGTTCAGTACACTGACGCCACGAACCTGGGACCGCACGCGACTGGCGTATGACTCCCGACGAATCAAAAAAAACAGGTGAAGTACGCAATTCCCGCAGCGAGTCCGCAGGCAAGCTGCAGGTGTTCCTGAGACAGATAGACACCCAAAAATTATGCTGACCATGAAAACCTGGCTTTTCATCGCCCTTGGTGCTGTTACCCTTTATTATTTGGTGATGTGGGGTTCTGCCATTCGCCGCCGTCAAAGCTCTGACCCCGCCGCGCCATCTCCACTGCAAGCCGCCATAGGCTTTATCGCCAATTTCTTTGACACGCTCGGCATCGGCTCATTTGCGACCACGACGGCCATGTTTCGTGCCTGGAAACAAGTCCGTGACGAAGTCATTCCCGGCACGCTCAATGTCGGTCACACCTTGCCGACGATTACCCAGGCCTTTATTTATATTGCCATTGTCGAAGTGGATATGACGACGCTGATCGCCTTGATTGCGGCAGCCGTTTTGGGGATGTGGTTGGGAGCCGGGGTGGTTTCCAAACTTCCGCGTCGCGTGATTCAAATTGGCATGGGCATTGCCCTGCTTGTTGCCGCAGGCTTAACGCTGATGACAATCCTCAATAAACAAGCGGGCGGCGGCGAAGCACTTGGCTTGACGGGCGCGATGTTGGCGGTTGGCATCATCGGCAATTTCACTTTAGGGTCGTTGATGTCGCTCGGCATCGGTTTGTATGGCCCGTGCCTGATTATGATTAGTTTGTTGGGGATGAATCCGAAAGCTGCATTCCCGATTATGATGGGATCATGCGCGTTCCTGATGCCAACCGGCAGCACGCAATTTATTCGCAAAGGCAGTTACAACCTGCGCGCGGCGCTGGGATTGGCGCTGGGCGGAATCCCCGCGGTGTTGATTGCGGCGTATCTGGTCAAAGAAATGAATCTGTATTACGTGCGCTGGCTGGTGGTGATTGTGGTGGTGTATACGGCGCTGTCATTGTTGCGTTCGGCGATGGCAGAACGCAGTGAAGCCTAGTTTTATTCGCGCTTCACCGCGCCCAACGTTTCGTCCAACCACGCATTGACGACCGGCACAATGATTTCCAGCGGTGGCGTATGACCAGCATCGTACAGGTGCAATCGTTTCGGTTCCGGTAGCAATTTGTGGAGCGGCTCGACCCACGTTTTCAGCGGATGCACTTCGTCGTAGCGACCGTTGAGCAGAAGCTTCGGCGCTTTGAGATGGGCAATGAAGTTGGGCGGACTCGCTTCGGCAATCCACTTCAGACTCTGTGGGGAAAGGCCGCCCGCAATAAAGACGACGGCGCGATAGCGTGGCTCGACCGTCGCATAAATCAGCCCTTCCGCCGCGCCTGCGCTATAGCCATAATACGTCACGAGGCGCACATCCACTTCGTTTCTGGTTGCCAGATAATCCAGCCCGCGACTCAAGTCCGTCGCATTGCGCACGACCTCTTCGCGTCGCTTGACCGTGTTCCATCCATAGCCGTCATAGCCGGAGGTGGTTTCGCGTTCCTTGAAGCCTTTGAAGACGACCGCCCACACGGCGCGACCCGCTTTAATAAAGGGCGCAACCTGCATTTCAACGGATTCCGCCTGGGTGAAAAAACCTTGATACACGTCGCCCGCCGGAACGAATTGCAACACTTGAAACGGAGGCTTGGCGCTCTTCGGCAAATAGAGATAGCCGAACGCGCGTTCGGCGCCGCCCCCGTTGTAGCTGATCTTTTCGCGTCGCCATTCGTCGGTGTCCTGGGTTTCGATGACCTGCGCATCAAGCGGCGTTTGATCGTAGCGGAAGTGGCTGAGCAGGGCTTGAAAATGGGATTCACTCGTTGGCGCATACGCCGGGATTTGCTTCGTCGTGTCAATTCGCATTGCCCCCTGATCGCCTTTGTTTTCGGGCAAATTGCGCACACAGCGAAAGCCGAGTCGGTCGGAGTTGTATGAAGCCGGAAGCGCGCCGATGTCGGTGAACAAATAATACGCATCCTTCCACGAACCGCCTGCGACCGTGAAGCCGTCGGTGACCTC
>JAEUQN010000341.1 GCA_016789725.1 Blastocatellia bacterium
ATTCTCCGGCATAACCGAAGCGCTTAGCGTGCCGCAAAGCGACATCCGCCTGTTCGGCAAGCCGGAATCGTTCCAGCGCCGCCGCATGGGTGTTGCGCTGGCGAATGGCGCGGATACTGATGAAGCCCGAGGCCGTGCTAAACTTGCGGCAAGCCGGGTAATACCGATCAAAGATTAAAACAGCCTGTTAGATTTCAAATTAATTAACAATCAAGGAAAAATAATGACTATCGAACAATTGAATGCCAATTTTGGTATTGCAGGTCAACTCGAATTTATCGCCGGAAAAGGCGGATTAGCGATGATTCAAGTCAAAACCGCCAAAGCCACAGCGCTGATTTCGATTCATGCCGGTCAGGTGTTGTCGTATCAGCCCGCCGGTGAGCCGGAAGATGTGATGTTTTTGAGCGCGAAAGCGTATTACCAGGACGGCAAAGCCATCAAAGGTGGCGCGCCAATCTGCTGGCCGTGGTTCGGCGCCGATCCGGAAGGCAAAGGCCGCCCCGGACATGGGTTCGTGCGCAATCGCGGCTGGAACGTGATCGCCACCGAAGCGCTAAGCAATGGCGACATCAAAGTCACCGTCGGCTTGGACGATACGTCGGAAACACAAGCCATCTGGCCGCATGCCTTTAGCCTGCGGCAGGAGATCGTTATCGGCGACAGCTTGAATCTGTCATTGATCACGCGTAACACCGGCAAGGAAAAATTCACCATCACTCAGGCGTTTCACACCTATTTCAAGGTCGGCGACATCTCTCGCGCAAAAGTATTGGGACTCGCCGGTTGCGATTATCTCGACAAAGCCGGTGGCGGCAACACGCAAAAACATCAAACGGGTGACGTGACCATCGACGCCGAAGTCGACCGCATCTATCTGAACGTCGGCAATACCCTGACCATCGACGACGCAGCCTTGAATCGCCGCATCCAGATCACCTCGCAGAACAGTAAAGCCGCAGTGGTATGGAATCCCTGGGAGAAAATTGCCAAGGACATGGCGGATTTGGAAGATCACGATTACCAACGCCTGCTGTGCGTGGAAACGACCAATGCGGCGGATGATGTGGTGGAAGTGGCGGCGGGAGGGGAGTGTCGGTTAGTGGCTAATTACAGGGTGGTGCTCGGGTAAATAATCGGTTATGAATTGGAATATGGACTCGTACCTAAGATTTGATCAAGTCAATTTTGTGATTGATATTGTTATGTCAAGATGTGACCCCCTTGTGTACATCATTTCGGACGTTTAATCGTAGTTAAGTGCCATGAGTAACTCAGTAAACTTGCAAAAGCTCAAAATTGGCGGTGGTCTTATAGTTTTGGCTTTCCTGTATCTATACTTTTCATCACCAGAAGAAGTAGTTGTTGATGAGCAAGGAAATATTAACGGCTTGATTAACAATGCAAGGGAATCAATCCAAGGCAAGGCGTTTTGGAGGAATCAATTAATCAAAGTAAGCTCCAAACTTGAATGGGAATTGGGGGAGCCGCAACGCCACGCAAAATTCAACCAAAAAATGAACCAAATGATGAGGGAAGTAAATCAATCAATGGAAGAAATGCACAAAAAATACCCTGACATGAGGCCATCTGCAGCAGAACGTCAAGCTGATGCTCTAAGGGAAATAGCCGATCAGATAGAACGACAAGAGTTTGACCGTTATCTTGAAAAGCTTCGCACAGAGAGAGTCTCTGAGTTACGGAAAATATTACCCATAGTTAAAGCAAGGGCTGAATGATCAATGGGTCAGCTCGGTAGGATGTGCCACTACAAGGAGGCGCATCAATCAATCCAAGGGGTCGTATCCTGATATAGCGCGGTAGGTTGGAGTGACAGCAGGGACTCCAACGCAGAGTAGAGTAAAGAGCTGACTACCAGTCAACAACAAGAATTGTCTGCCCGTCCCCGTTCCTTTCGTTTGACGGTATCTTGCCATTTCATAACCAACCTCATTAGACATTCCTCATCAAACCGTAAATTTTCAGTACAACAGAACGGGTACCTTGTGGGAAGGTCGTTATAAAGCGACGGTGTTGGACAGCGAACAATATTTATTAAGCTGTAGCCGGTATATTGAATTGAATCCAGTTCGTGCTGATATGGTTAAACATCCGGCGGATTTCCTTGGTCCAGTTATCACTTTAATGCGTTGGGCGTGAGTAATTCCCTGATTAAGGCGCACACAATTTACACGGCTCTCGGGCAAGATGCTTCTAGCCGTCAATCGGCTTATCGTGCTTTATTTGAACATCAAATTCCAGAACGAACGGTGGATGAGATCAGAGCTGCAACTAATGAAGCTTGGGCGTTAGGAAATGAGCGGTTTCTTCAACAAATTGCAGATTTGACGCAAAGACAGTCTCAACCAAAGCCACGTGGAGGCGACAAACGATCTAAAAAGGCTAAATGAGGGAAAGATCAATCGAGTCCGATCCCTTTGCTGTGTGAAAGGTTTTTTCGAGAGCTGGTGGAGAGTATTTGCCCGTGGTACCGGGATGCGCAGAAAAAGCATAAAAAAGTGAACTCGATGTAAT
>JAEUQN010000342.1 GCA_016789725.1 Blastocatellia bacterium
GTGGGATAACCCAAGGCGCTTCGCTCCCAGCCAAGGCTGGCCCAGCGATCACGGATTGCGCCGTGAACTTCGTGCGCGCCGGTGGCGGGTGTCCAATATACCGAACCACCTTGGAAGTGATTGTAACGGCCCACACCATCCGGCGTCCTGGATTCATCCGTCAAGGGGAAACCAAGGAAGCTGCATTCCCAGCCCAAGCTTGCCCATTTGCTGCGGATTGAGCCGTGAACTTCGTGTGCGCCAGTGGCAGCAGTCCAATAAATGGAACCGCCCGCAAAATGATTGAACCGTCCACCACCGCACGCCGTGCTGAGTTCATCGGTTGTCGGTAGCCCCAGGAATCCCGTCTCTGCGCCAAGGGCATCCCACTTCGCACGAATGGCACCGTAAACGATGTACGGAACGCCAACCGCGCGCCACGCTTGCGCCACCGAGTTGTATTCTGTGCTGCCTAAGCCGTACAAGTCCCGCGCGGCTTGCAGCGTCCAACGACGGGCATCAATGAAGCGGTCGCTCGCACTCATATACACAGTCAAGGCACGATAGAAAATCGCCGCCGCCTTTGTGCGTCCAATCCCTGTCACGCTCAAGTGACTGGTTCCATTTGTGCCACCTTGCGCCAACAGGTAAAACGCATTGTTCGGGATACCGCTGTTCGTGTGAACGCCGCCGTTATCACTGGTGCCGGTGTAGCGATTTGTATAGTGGTCGGGGTCGCCATAGAGCGTGGGATTCGCCATACTGCGCAGTGCATCGCCCGACGTCGCGGGCGTGTAGCAATCTTCGCCAATCAGGAAATCAGGATTGATACCGGAATAATATTCCACCATCGTTCCGAAAATATCCGAGAAGGATTCATTCAATGCGCCTGATTCCTTCGAGTAAATCAGTCCCGCTGTTTTTTGCGTCAAGCCGTGCGTGATTTCGTGCGCAACGACATCCAGAGAAACTAATGGACTGAAGGCGGTACCGTTGCCATCGCCAAAGGTAATTACCGAGCCATTCCAAAACGCGTTGTTGTAATTCGTTCCATAATGAACACGGGACACCATTTTGTAACCCGCGCCATCAATGCCCAGACGCCCGTGTAGGAAGCGAAAATAATCCCAGGTTCTTGCCATCCCGAAGGCTGCATCCACCGCAGCGGATTCAGCGTTGGCATTCGTCCCATTGCCCCACACATCAATGAAGTTTTTCTCAAAAACACCGCCCGTGTTATTGCGCACTTCTGCACCACCTCGGGCGTCGTCAATGATTGAGTATTTGAAGAAGGGGAAGGTAAAAGTGCTGCGAGTGTTAATGGCCTGCGAACCACTGTACAGGCTGAAACCAGTGCCGTGATCAAGTGAATTGAAATGCCACACGACTTTGCCATCAACCGCGCTGATAAAGTATTGATGATGCGCGGTGGCATCCGTGCCGTCTTCAATTTGCAGTTCGACGTGATAAACCAACGTCGCGCCTTTGTCGTCTTCATCCTTGAAGAGCGAGTTCGGCAAAATCACCAGCTCGGCTTTGGGTTCATTTTCAAACTTGCCATTGAATTTGACCGAAGCTTTTGCGGCGGCCAAAGCATCGGTGGCGTTAATCGTAGGCGTTGTTTCCACATCGGACGATTCCAATTCATGTCCGCTAATCGCAGCCAAATTTTTCGCATCGAGGTGCGTAATGATTTGTGCGCCATAAACGCGGACGCCATTGCGGAATTGGTTGAGCCGCACGTGTGTTAAGCCCAAATCATCCTGCTCGGCGCTGACCAGCGCAAAATCCTGTCGCGCATCGCGGCGGGATTGCCCGGTTCTGTTTTCAGATTGTGCAGAGCCTGGTTGCGGAGTTTTGTTGAGAAATTCGAGGCTTCGTTGCAAGGCGCTTTCGACCCACAACGGACGTTGTTTTCGTGTTTGGTTGGTGGAGGTATCGGTTTCGTTTTTTTGTGCAGCGGTTTCGGCTTCGCTGTAGGTTTTGAGGATGCGGCCCTTGACGCGCGTTTCTTTGGCGTCGTTGTCGTTGTTGCGGGTGCGATCCTGCGCCTGTAATTGCGGTAGCGCAGCATTCAAGACCATCATCAGGCTGAGGCACCAGAGGATCATTTTTTTCATGGTTCGGACTCCTTACGTTATGAAGTTAATTGGCTGAGAAACAACTGCGGCGATGAACGGCATGAGTGCTCATCGTCACCAGGTTTCGATATTGGGTGAAGCAGCGACGGGGAAAAGTGAAATTGTGTTGTTGGTTGCTGCTCTCATAAACCTAAGCAGCATTGAGGTGAGAAAACTTGGATGGCAAAAAAAATAGACTGAGTGAATAGTGTGGCGCGGGTTGTTACCAGCACAGGCCCGATCACCACAGCGCGAGTACCCCACCCGCGCCACATCAAGCCTGCCCGAAAGCACAAAACTTGACCCTCGATCCTGCCTCATCGTACACTCGCTCTCAACTCAACAGCTTTCCTCATCTCCGGCGACACAGTTTCACCCG
>JAEUQN010000343.1 GCA_016789725.1 Blastocatellia bacterium
CGCACGACGGCTACAGCTTTTACCTGAAAGCCACGGGCCAACACGAAGCCGCCATCAAAGCCTGCGAACGCGCCCAGACGCTCGACCCGCTCTCAATGTTTGCAACCCTGAGCTTAGGCTGGGCCTATTACTTCGCCCGCGATTATGACCGCGCATTGGCGCAAGCGCGTAGGGTGTTGGACATGGACGCCAACTTCGGCTTTGCCCACTGGCACGCCGGAAAAACCTATCTGCAAAAAGGCCAGTTCACCGAAGCCGTCACTTGCATGCGCCAAGCCCTGAACCTGATCGGCGGCACGCCTCCCTTCATCTCCTTTCTCGGCCACGCCTACGCCCGCGCCGGCAAACACCGCGAAGCCCGCCAAATGCTCAACCAATTGCTGCGCCTGGCAAACAAACAATACGTGTCGGCATATCTCGTCGCGATTCTCTACCTGGGATTAGGCGAGATAGACGAAACCTTCGCATGGCTGGAACAAGCGTATGAAGAACGGTCAGGATTTTTGGCGTTTATTGGCGTGGAGCCGATGTTGGATGGATTGCGCGGGGATGTGCGGTTTGAGGATTTGCTGGAGCGGGTTGGGGTGTCGTAGGCTGTGTCGCTAATAGACTTTGCGATGAGGTTGATATGGAGAAAAATCAATTAACCGATTTGGTGCTTTCGCTGCTTTCGCTGAATCGTGAAACTGAATGGATAGAATTCAAACACAACAATGCTGACCCTGAAGAAATAGGTGAATACCTTTCCGCACTTGCCAACGCCGCCGCATTAAAAAGGCAAAAAGCCGGATACATTGTTTGGGGCGTTGACGATTCTACGCACAAGTTGATTGGGACGAGCTTTAAGCCTCACGAGGCTAAGGTTGGTGGCCAGGAGCTTGAAAGCTGGCTGACTAATCTTTTACACCCCCGGCCTGATGTTAGAATTCATGAGCTTGAAATTGATGATACACCGTTGGTTATTTTTGAGATTCCCGCTGCGATCCATACACCCATTCGATTCAAAGAGACAGAGTTTGTGCGTGTCGGCAGCTACAAAAAGAAGCTCAAAGAATATTCTGAAAAAGAAAGAGAACTGTGGGCCATCTTTCGGAATCAAAATTTTGAAGACGAACTTGCCTTGGGAAATTTAAGCAGCGACCAAGTGCTAGGTGTATTGGATTATCAAACTTATTTTGAGCTTACCACGCAGGCGATGCCATCCAGCCACGCGTCCATCCTGAGTCGCTTGGCAGATGAAAAATTTCTCGTTTCTGAACCCGGCGGGAAATATGGCATCACCAACTTTGGCGCACTTCTTTTTGCCAGAGACTTACGGCGGTTTGATCGCCTGTCCCGTAAAGCTCTGCGGATTATCGCGTACAATGGCAAAGGCCGCGTCGAAACGATCCGCGAAATGCCCGATGCTCTTGGATATGCGGTTGGCTTTGAGCGTGCTATCGCCTTTATTAAAGACCGCTTGCCGCTTAACGAACAACTCGGCGTGGCATTTAGAAAAGAGGTGGCACTGTATCCGCCACGAGCTATTCGTGAGCTTGTAGCCAATACGCTGATCCATCAGGATTTTTATATTTCAGGAACGGGACCGAAAGTTGAAATCTTTTCTGATCGCATTGAGTTTACCAATCCCGGTAGCCCGCTGATTGATACGCTGAGATTTATTGACCAGCCACCACGGTCAAGAAACGAACAACTTGCTGCTTTTATGCGTCGCATCAACATTTGCGAGGAACGTGGCAGCGGCATTGATAAAGTAATCTTCGATATAGAGCTTTTCCAGCTTCCCGCCCCTGATTTCAAAGTCATCGAAGATAATACAGTAGCCATTCTTTATGCGGACAAGCCACTGTCTGCAATGGAGGCCAAAGACCGTCTCCGGGCCTGTTATCAGCACGCCTGCTTGAAATGCGTCTTCAATGAACGGATGACAAACGAAAGTTTGAGAAAAAGACTGAAGATCGCTGAACATAACTATTCGACAGCCTCAAGAATTATCGGCGAGACAATGCGCGCGAAGTTGATTAAGCTCTTTGATCCTGAAGTCAAATCAAGGCGGATGTTCAGCTACGTCCCTTTCTGGTACTGATTTTATGTGATGAGCATGTGATGGACAAAGACTTGGATGAAGGGGGGACGTTGTCCATACATTGTCAATACCTTATAAGCCAATAGATTACAGGAAATGTTCAAGTAAAGCTTTATGTGACAGGTATGTAGCACAGGTGTCTCTAAGGCTAATATTATGAGCGAAAAGAAAAGACGAAGGGGCAATTAGGCTTGCGTATTCCGCACGGAAAAGAACTCGAAAACATCCTGCGCGAAGCTGGTCGGCAAGCGCGGATTATGCACAAAAAACTTGGCAACCCCATTGCCAGTTGGCAGGACGGCAAAGTTGTGATTATCCCACCTGAAGAAATTCCCGTTGAAGATGACCAAGGTTAATTCGCTGTCGTGTTCTCCTTGACCCACAG
>JAEUQN010000344.1 GCA_016789725.1 Blastocatellia bacterium
ACCTCTCTACTCCAGTTACTTTTGCTTCGTACCTAGAGTTTACCGCCGCTTCGCTTTTTCATCATGCCGTCTCCTTTATGTCAAACGAATTACTGAGGGCGAGCCATTATCAGCGATTGACAGAGCGCGTTCAAGAGGGTCTTTTGTCTTTAAGAGGGCATCAGACAGGCTTGAGAAAAACTTGATAAAAATAACCCGCCGGAATCGCCTGAAAATCGAATGAACAATCCTTACGTCTCATTCATCCCGGCAACCCTGGCGGGTTATGGATATTTGTCAAACAGAGGACGGTCTTAGTCTCCCGATTTAAGATGTGATTCGCTGACATCCGGGAGCTTCTCGACTTCGTCAGGGGCCACTTTCTTCCGTTTGAAGATGCTCACGAACCTCCGCCACCAATGCGCCTCTGTAATGTCGTCAAAAATCGAATAAGCAACCGGCGTCATCAGCAAAGTTAGCAATAATGATAGGGATTGCCCGCCGATCACAACGATGGCGATGGAACGGCGTTCTTCTGCGCCGGGGCCGGAACCCAACGCCAACGGCAACATACCTGCGACCAGCGCCAGCGTGGTCATCAGAATGGGCCGCAAGCGATCTCGATTTGCCTGGATGATCGCTTCGTGTCGCTCCATTCCCTGTCGCCGCAAATTCAACGTATGGTCAATCTGCAAAATCGAATTCTTTTTCACGACACCGAACAGCACAAGGATGCCGAGTGCGGAATACAAATTCAACGTATTGTCTGTTGCCCATAATGACAAGAGGGCAAAGGGAACCGATAACGGAAGGCTTAGCAGGATGGTGACCGGGTGAATGGTGCTTTCAAATTGCGAGGCCAGAATCATGTACATAAACGCGACCGACAGCAGGAACGCAAGAATGAATTCGGTGAACGTGCGTTCGAGTTCGCGCCCGCGCCCGCCGACGGCGTAACTGTACGACGCTGGCAATTTGAGATTGGCAAATTCCTCTCGAAATGCGGTGATTCGGTCAGCTAAACCATAGCCTGGTGCCACCGAACCGCGCACGCTGACGACACGTTGCCGATCCTGACGGTCAATGCGCGACGGCGCAGTCGTTTTTTCCAACTGCACTAAATTGTCCAGCCGTACCAACCCTACCTTGGTTGACGGTACAAATAACCGTTCGATTGTTTTCTGATCGTTGCGGTCGCCCTGTTGCAAGCGGATTTCGACATCATAGTCGAAGTTTGTTGTAGCGTCGTAAAACCGTGAGGCGCGATCATCACCACCCACCATCAACCGCAGTGCAGTTGCGATGTCGGTGGTATCTACTCCCAGGTCAGCGGCGCGTGTGCGATCTACCTGAACGCGTAACTCTGGTTTGTCGAGTTCAAGCGAAACACTCGGATCAAGAATACCGTGATTACTTGCCCAGAGCCGCATTTTGGTGGCGTTTTCGTAAAGCACCATCAACTCGGGACCTTTTAAGCTAAAGTCAAAATCTGAAGGCCCTGTGCCGAGATTGATGGATTGAGGATTTCGTACCGAAACGCGTAAATGAGTATACTTTCGCAGTCTGCCACGAATTTTTTGCATGACATCCCGCGCGATATAGTTGCCATTAAAAACATCTTGTGGTTTCCCGCGTTTGAGAGCTTCCCAAAACTTATTGAAGTTAATGGTGCGTTCCTCATGAGGCGCGAGACGAACATAAATATTGGCACTGTTCACGGATCCAAATCCGCCGCCGCCGCCGCCACCACCGCCGCCACCGCCACCAACAGAAGCCAGCATCAATCTGATTTCAGGAAAAGTTTTCAAATCTGCCTCAACCGCTTGTAATGCCTCATTCATTGCCAACAGACTGGTTCCTTCAGGGGCATCCAGTCCTACATAAAATTCCCCCTCATCCACATTGGAGGGGACGAATTCCTGCCGGATTTGCTTGTAAAAATAGGTGGAAGAATAAATCACCAGCAGGGCGAAGACCGTCATGATCAGCCGATGGCGCATGACGAAACGCAACATCCAGGTATATCCGCCATCAATAAACCGATAAAATCCTTTGCGCGACGCTCCCTCGTGTTCGCCGCTGGCTGTCGCATCTTCTTTTCGCAACAACCGCGCGCTCATCATCGGTGTGAGCGTGAACGAAACCAGTAAGCTCACCAAAATTGCTACGGCAGAGGTGATCCCAAATTGATAGAGGAACCGCCCGGAAATCGAAGACATAAATCCGACAGGCAAAAAGATAACCACCAGCGAAAACGTGGTTGCCATGACCGCGAGACCAATTTCCTTGGTAGCCTCGCGTGCCGCATCCATCGGCCCCATCTTCTTTTCCTCGACGAAGCGGAAGATGTTTTCCAGCACCACAATCGAGTTGTGAATCAGCCGCGAAAACGCGAGCGCAAGGCCGCCGAGGATCATCGTGTTGATGGAACTGCCGCCGATGGAAAGCGCGATAAATGCGGCCAGTG
>JAEUQN010000345.1 GCA_016789725.1 Blastocatellia bacterium
TACGGGCATTTCAAGCGCGGGAAAATGATTTGGTTTCGAGACGTATTGTTGCGATGCTGCGGGTTTACGATGTGTCCTGGAATCTCGTTGGTCACGGCGTAAATTTAGGACGCGGGTTTCAGTCTGCGGAGCAGACGGCAGCATAAAGCCCAGGGTGGAGCGATGTCTGTCGAACAGCTTGTTTCGGGTTTCAGTCTGCGGAGCAGACGGCAGCATAAAGCCCAGGGTGGAGCGCAGAGGCGCGCAACCCTGGGAAAAACGTGGAATTTACGCGTTAGCCCGCGAATGCGGGCGATAGTTCATCAGGCAAAAAATCGTCCGTGATGACACGCTGTCGCCCGCGTTCGCGGGCTAACGAATCCTTGGCATGCGTTCCTGGGGTTGCGGCTCGCGCCTTCACCCCAGGCTTTATGCTGACGCCTGCGTTCGCAGGCTGAAATCGTGAATCACAACCGTTGACATCCCACGGCTCACGTCAGCCGCTGCGCTGCGACGAAAATACAGCCGATTGTCTTATGCCGTTTACCACGTCTGAACTCTTCGCCCATTTTGATCGCATTGCTGATGCGCTGGACGCCATTCCGCGTTTGCGCCATTTTATTCTCAATCTTGCAGTGCGGGGAAAACTTGTCGAACAAGACCTGAATGATGAGCCTGTATCAGAATTACTCAAACGTATTCAGGCTGAAAAAGTGAGCCGAGTAAAAGCAGGAACCCTTCGCGAACAAAAGCCCCTTCCGCCTATTACAGAGAGTGATACTGAGTATGATTTGCCTAAAGGTTGGCAATGGGTGCGAATGGCTCAAGTCGTAAAGCTTTGGAATGGTTATGCGTTCAAAAGCAGGGATTTTCAGAGTGAAGGTGTGCCTGTAGTGCGAATAGGCGATCTTCAAGGTGGCGAAGTTGTATTGTCTGATGCGGTACGTGTGCCAGACACCATTGCAAACGCCGTTAGTCCTGAAGTGTGGATTCCGCCTGGTGCGTTGCTTATAGCAATGTCAGGCGCTACAACCGGGAAGGTTGCTTTCAATCGTACGGGGTTACCGCTATTGCTCAACCAGCGGGTAGGCCGAATAGAGGTTTTCCTGATAAGCACTGATTTTATTAGGTTCTTCTTTGAGACGATTATTGCGAGAAATCTAAGTATATCTTTCGGCACAGCGATTCCGAATCTCAGCGCACTACAAATAAACGAGACCGTTATTCCGCTTCCACCGCTCGCCGAACAACATCGCATCGTCGCCAAGGTAGATGAATTGATGGCGCTGTGTGATCGGTTAGAAGCGGCGCAGGCGGAGCGTGAGCGCAGGCGAGAGCGGCTGGCGGCGGCTTCGCTGCATCGCTTGAACAACGGCGCAGACGCAACGGAGTTCCGCGAGCACGCCCGCTTCCACCTCGACCACCTCGCGCGCTTCACCACCCGCCCCGATCAAATCCCCGCGCTCCGCCAAACGATTCTCAACCTCGCTGTACGCGGCCAACTGGTTCCGCAAGACCCGAACGACGAACCGGCAACAGAACTGCTCAAACGGATTCAGGTAGAAAAAGAGCGACTCATTGCGGCAAATGTCATCAAGCGTCAATTGCCACAAACGCCAGTTAAGGATGCGCAACTATCGTTTCAACTTCCTGATAGCTGGCGTTGTGTACGATTTGGAGAGCTTATTACTGATGCTGACGCTGGATGGAGTCCGAAAAGCGAAGGATTCCCAAAGTCTGGTGATAATTGGGGGGTACTGAAAGTCAGTGCCGTATCTTGGGATAAATTTCTTCCCGAAGAGAACAAGCAATTGTTGCCGGGTGTCAAACCACCTGAAGCTGCAATAGTTCGCAAAGATGACTTTCTCATATCAAGAGCCAATACGAGTGAGTTGGTAGCCAAGTGCGTTATCGTCGAGGAACAACCACAAAATCTTATTCTCAGTGACAAGATTGTTCGACTTCAGATTGTTGCAAACTGTAATAAAAAGTTTCTTTGCATCGTCAACAATCACGCTGAACACGCCAGATCGTATTATGCCGAGGAAGCATCGGGAACCAGCTTGTCAATGAAGAATGTCTCAAGAGCAGTCATCTATGCTTTAGCCATTCCACTTCCACCACTCGCCGAACAACATCGCATCGTCGCCAAAGTCGAAGAACTTCTCGCCCTCTGCGATCAATTGGAAGCGCAACTCACCAACACCCAAACCGAACGCCGCCGCCTGCTCGAATCCGTCTTGCACGAAGCCCTCGCGCCCACTGCTTCCTAAGAGCATGTACTGCCTTGTGGGCTAAGAGCGTGCTTGGAAATTCTAATGGTTTGCGTTATCTCAATAG
>JAEUQN010000346.1 GCA_016789725.1 Blastocatellia bacterium
TACGAGGAATTACGGGCGCACGAACGCGGCTATCGCACGGGATACGAAGATGGCTTCGATCAGGGTAAGGATGAATTCAACCGCGATCAGCCGCGCGATTTTACGCGCAGTCAGGATTACCAACAGGCCAACCGAAAATACGAACGGCAAATGGGGCGAATCGAAGAATATCAAGATGGGTATCGCATCGGTTTCGAGATGGGCTACAACGATGGTTATTTCGGGCGTCCGTTTTCGCTTTCGGTGCCGCAGAATTTGACGACGGTTGTCGTTGGCGCAGGGACCGTTGCAGATCGTAGTCGCGCTGAAGAGAGCGATCCGATTCGTGATGGGCGTCGCAGCGATTCGCGCAACGACACACGCAACGCGCGTCCGAGCGCGAATGATCGGGCTGCTAATGATGCCTTACTGATACCTGAGGGCGATCAGTTGAGGATTCGTTTGACCTCACCACTCAGCACCAAAACCAATCGGGAAGGCGATCAATTTACGGCTCGCGTCGTCAGCCCTTCAGCCTACGTCAATGCCACACTGGTCGGCCATATTGCGCGCATCACCCACTCTGGCAAAGCGACAGGTAAGACGGAAATGCTGCTGGCTTTTGACGAAATTACGATGCCCGATGGGAGTAGCGCGCCGTTTGATGCGCAGGTCGAAAAAGTATATGAGGGTGCGACCGTCAAAACGGTAGACGAAGAAGGCAATGTGCAAACTGGTAGTCGGACGAAAGACACTGCAACACGTGGCGCAGGCGGCGCGGCATTAGGCGCAATTATTGGTGGCATTGCCGGCGGCGGTAAAGGTGCAGCAATCGGTGCAGTGATTGGCGGTGCGGCAGGGGCTGGTTCCGTATATGTACAAAACGGCAAGGACCTCATTTTCGAGCCAGGTACAGAAATGATGATTCGCTCAGTGGGCCGACCACGAAAGTGAAATCAAAGAAAGAAAAGCAAAGGGCAGCGTGCCATTAGCATGAAGGATTGATGCTGCCCTTTTGCTTTGCCCTGTGGACTTTACCCCTTAGTTCCCGATATTCACACGTACTGGATTGGCGGGCTTGCCATTTACTGTGACGAGTAAATCTACCTCGCCACTCCCGCGAGCGCTCGACGGGATGATGAGGTTTAATTGATCGAGGCCCATATATTCGGGCTGGGATCCGGCATAATCAACCTGGCACAAAATCCCACCAATTCTAACCTGAACATTGTTGAGGTTACTGCGCCGACGAAGGCCTGTGCCGAAGAGCACCAGATAGTTCGGACGTTGTGACGTACCAGGATCTAGCGAACGCGCGGTCCCATTGGAATTGAAAAGCGGGGAGAACGTTTTGCCATCAAATGTGGCATAACCTGTAGGGACACCTTTGCCATCGGCAGAAACTGTAAATAAGGCTGGCGCGACATTACTTACAGTTGTGGTTCCTTTTCCAACTACCAGGCCACCCGTTTTTACCTCAACAGTTGCCGACCCGGCGCTGACATTGGTCGGTATCAGAAAATTGATTTGTGTCGGTGAAACATAAAGTAGGTCAACTGCGATACCGTTAATCGAAACTTCGGTTCCTCCCAGTACCTTAGGCAACGGGACATTATTGGCTCGATATATGCCATTTGCCAGCCCGCTTCCAAATGTTGAAGCAATGCTGTCAGGTGCGGTATCGGCATAATAGTTTGCGGCGCTTACGGTGCTGACCGACTGAATATTGGGATTGAGCACTGAGTCTACGACTCCGCCGAAATCAGTTGTCCAATAGTATCGGTAGAACGAACCTGAATTGACGGCACGACCAATCCCAATGGCTTTGAATTCGGGCTGTAGCATGTTGGCGTTGTGTCCTGGTGAGTTTTTCCATTGATTAAATGTATTGGTTGCATCGCTATAACCCGCTGCGATGTTTTCACCTAACCACGTATTAAAGTTGTAGCCAAAGTTGCGCATTCGTGTGAAGGGGTCACGTCCAGCGCTATCAGTATGGCTAAAATATCCTTTCACCGCCATATCGTTGCTCATCCAATCAGCGGCGTTTGTGAGGAGGATGGAAGCTTGCAAGGGGCTTAGCCCATTAGCGCTACGATAGTTGTTGATGAGATTTAGAAATGCTTGCTCCTCAGCGTCAAGTGTTAGCGTCTGTGCAAAAGAAGGGGAAGCAATAAAAAGGAAAAAAACGCAGGGGAAAATACAATATACAGAAATCATTGTTCGGAACATCATGAACTCATACTCCAGACTTTAGATAACGGGACTTGTCCGGGATCAGCGAAAACCCCGCTGACCGGGTGAGGTTCCAGGCAAACGTCAAACCA
>JAEUQN010000347.1 GCA_016789725.1 Blastocatellia bacterium
TAAATCGCGTGTGTTCCCCAGCGAAGCTCCGCGATTTAGCAAATCGCATTACACCTCAGAATTTACTTTACAGTGTATTAAGTAGGTGAGCAAAAATAATCTGGCATGAAGAATTTGTGCTAGAGCGTGTAATTAACTTTGGTTTCTAAAATCCGTGATTTTGCTCGGAAAATCACAGGTCGTCAGGGCGACAACTTACTTTTTGAGGCATTTGAGTAAGCTGGCAATAATAAAAAGCCTGTAAATCGCTGGTTTTATTGGTTATAAGTTAATTATAGGCTTTGATCCCAAGTGACAGCATTGGCGTTGATTTTCAACCCTTGAGAGCTTTTGTTCACCTATTTAGCATCTCTGAATTACTCAGGCTCGGAAATCCATTCACTGCCCCACCCAATAGAATATGTCTCGCCTAAAAAATCGTTATTTCTTTATTTTCGATCTCATTTTAATCCCAATAGCTGCTTATCTCAGCTATTTCGTCCGCTTAGATGGTGTGGATTTTGAATCTCACTGGGGAGGATTCTTTATCTTCACGTCGTTAGCTTGCATCGTAACACCGATAATTTTCTGGCGCTTCGGGATTTATACCCGATACTGGCGATATGCTTCGGTCGAAGAACTCTCCTTGTTGGCGGCAGCCGTTGGAGTCTCGAGTATCTTATGTGGTATCTCGGGGGGGGCTTTACGTTATGCCATAAGCGGTACTACTGCTTTGCCGCGCTCCATCCCGTTGATTTTCCCCTTTTTAGCTTTGAGCTTATTAGCGTTACCACGATTGGCTGCTCGTGTTTCGGCAAATGGCGAATATCCGCGTCGTCGGGCTTCTGATCTGAATGATCCAGCGATTGCGTCTGTGTTGATCGTTGGTGCGGGGGATGCGGGCGCAATTATGGCGCGGGAAATCCGCCAGAACTCAAAAACAGGAATGCATGCAGTTGGTTTTATTGACGATGATCCGTTGAAAAAAGATGTTCACATTCACGGCATTCCGGTCATTGGCAAACGATTGGATATTCCTCGGCTTGTCAAAGAGCATCACATTCGGCAGGTCATTATTGCGATGCCGACCGCGCCGAGTTCGATCATTCGTGAAGTGGTTCATTTGGCGCGGCAGGCTGGGGTTCCAACCAAAATCGTTCCGGCCTTACATCAATTGTTGGATGGTTCTTCCGGGATTGGGCAATTGCGCGATGTCCAGATCGAAGACCTTTTGCGGCGCAAACCCGTTGAAACGGATACTGCCGCCGTCGGCGAATTATTGCGTGGCAAACGGGTGATGGTGACGGGTGGTGGTGGCTCCATTGGTGGCGAACTCTGTCGGCAAGCGATTCGCTTTCAACCCCGCGAATTGATTATTCTGGGGCATGGGGAAAACAGCGTCTTTGAAATTGAACAGGAATTGCGACAAACCGCTCGCAAACACGGCTACACCACTGAAATTCGCACGGTCATCGCCGACATCCGTATGCCGGACCGCTTGGATATGGTGTTTGATACCCATCGTCCAAACATCGTCTTTCATGCGGCGGCACATAAACATGTACCGTTGATGGAATGCAATCCTTCCGAAGCGATCACCAACAATGTCTTAGGCACACGCAATGTGGTGCAGGCATCGCTGGCCTACGATGTGGAACGCTTCGTGATGATTTCATCAGACAAAGCCGTCAACCCGACCAGTGTCATGGGAGCCAGCAAACGCGCGGCGGAATTGGTCGTGCATCAGGCGGCTACTGTAAGCGGCAAACCGTTTATGGCGGTGCGCTTCGGCAACGTGTTGGGCAGCCGAGGCAGCGTGATTTTGACCTTCAAAAAACAAATTGCGCAGGGCGGTCCGGTGACGATTACTGACCCGGAAATGAAGCGGTACTTCATGACGATTCCCGAAGCGGTGCAATTGGTCATGCAAGCCGGAGAATTGGGACGCGGCGGCGAGGTGTTTGTATTGGATATGGGCGATCCGGTCAAGATCGTAGACATTGCCCGCGACCTGATTACGTTATCGGGATTAGAAATCGGGAAAGATATTGAAATTGCCTATACAGGAATTCGTCCAGGCGAAAAACTGTTCGAGGAAATCTTTACGCCGGATGAGCAATACGAACGTACGCGCCACGAGAAAATCTTTATTGCCGGAAATGCCAGTACATTGGTCCCTGGGCATCTGAATTCTGTGATTCAGGATATGACCGAAGCGGTGCAATCGGACGATAGCGATGCCGTTGTTGCGCTACTGCAACGTTTGATCCCGGAATTCAAGCGACCGAAAGTCGGACTGGCAGCGATGAATGTCGCCTCGTAGTG
>JAEUQN010000348.1 GCA_016789725.1 Blastocatellia bacterium
TGTCTCGGCCTTTGGTACGAATCTGGCGACCAATACGCAACCGGGACTTTCGCTGCCCCTGCCAACGGCGTTGCAAGGAACAACTGTCAGCGTAAAAGACAGCATGGGGACGACGCGACTCGCACCGCTATTTTTTGTCTCGCCATTGCAAATCAATTATCAAATGCCATCTGGCACCAGCACTGGAAATGCAGTCGTCACGGTGACGAGCGGCAATGGCATTGTCACGCGTGGCACCGTCTCCATTGTAGATGTTTCGCCTGGACTCTTTACCGCCACGCAAAATGGGTCGGGTTTCGCCGCCGCCAATGCGCTGTATGTTAAGCCGAGCGGATATACCTCTATTCCGATTTGGCGCTATGACACAACCCTCCAGCAAATCGTCGCGGTTCCTGTCGATGTGACACGCGAAGGCGAGGAAGTATTTATGGAGTTGTACGGCACAGGAATCAGTCGCCGTGCCAATCTGGGTGATGTGCAATGCCAAATCGGAGGCGTCCCGGTGGAAGTTGTTTATGCCGGGATACAAGGCGGATATATCGGGCTGGACCAGGTCAACGTGCGCCTGCCGAAGAGCCTGGCTGGTCGAGGAGAAGTAGACCTTGTTTTGACTGTAGCGGGGCGCAAAGCCAATACTACCAGAGTGCATATTCAGTGAAATGAACGGGGCGGACCCTTACCGCCCGCCCCATCTAAAAACGCACAATTTTACGCACAGCCAGGCGGGATATTTCGCTGCTTTCCTGAGTCAATTTGCACATTTTCAGGTTCCCCAGTTCGCAGATGAGGGAATCCATATCGGCACGCTCCTTGCTCATACAAGTAGTAAGAAATGTGCCTGATTATGAGGCATCGAAAATCAAAGAAGCCTCACAGTCTTATGGAAAGGGGGAAATATGAAAGTTGTACGATTATTCAACGGGCTGACAGTGATCTCACTGTTACTGTTCCTGCTGCAATCACCGGCCGTTGCCAAGGGTGAAGCACCAATGAATACTCCGCAAACCACGATTGATTGGAACGCGAACGCCACCTCATTGCGTGGGCAAAATGGCAAACGAGTTACTTACAATTGTCCCGGCGGTGGCAGATTCGGGGCATTATGGGGAACGGATACTTATACCGATGACTCTTCGATTTGCACGGCGGCGGTGCATGCGGGACGCATCAGTGCTCAGACCGGTGGGACAGTGACAATTGAGATTTGTTCCGGGCTTCCGACTTATGCTGCCAGTACGCGTAATGGTGTGACGAGTCGCAGCTATGGAAGCTGGCACGGCAGTTACCGTTTCGTTGGCGGTGGCCCACCGCCGCCACCTGATACTGTGACGATTAACTGGACTGCAAACGCGACGTCATTGCGGGGCCAAATCGGTAAGCGCGTCACATACATTTGTCCGGGGGGCGGAACCTTGGGGCGCATCTGGGGTACGGACATTTACACGGATGATTCTTCGATTTGCACGGCGGCAGTTCATACAGGCCGCATCAATTTGCAATCCGGTGGCAGCGTGACAATCGAAATGCGAGCGGGACAATCGCAATATGCCGGAATGGCGCGTTTCGGCGCGACCAGCACTGGCTATGGTGCGTGGCACGGGAGTTTTGTCTTTGTCGGGGAAGGTGTAAAACCGCCACCGCCGCCACCACCTCCCGGCGTAGAAACAATTACCTGGGCGTCGAGTGTGACGGGGCTGCGGGGCCAAATCGGTAAGCGAGTAAGCTATCGTTGCCCGGCGAACGGCAGTTTTCGTAGCGTGTGGGGGACGGATGTGTACACGGATGATTCATCCGTTTGCACGGCGGCTGTTCATGCTGGGCTGATCGCGCCGCAAGCGGGTGGTGTCGTGACGATTGAAATGCGGGCGGGACAAGCGCGGTACGCCGGAACTGCGCGCAATGGTGTGACGACCGCAGGCTATGGTGTTTGGCATGGCAGTTACGTCTTTGTCAGGTAACGACTGCCACTGGCTTCGAAATGTTTTGGCCGCACGCGTGTATCAGCAGACGCGTGCGGCATTACTATTTTGCCATTGTGTGTCCGGCAAATCTTCAATTTGGTTGAGCCTTACTACTACTCGGTTCCTGTGTGAACTTTTGAGAAGTTCGATACCCTTCTGCGTGTTTTCACTCCAACTAGAATTAGCCCTGAATTTACCTCCGCGAAGTTTTGAGAAGTTTGATACTGCGCTGCGCGTTTTTCCTCAGCCTATCGGGTAACTCTGCACAGTTTGCCGTCTAACAGGCACTCGTGATTGGTCGAAATGAGCTGGTATGCCTGTTGCACTATGAAGAATAG
>JAEUQN010000349.1 GCA_016789725.1 Blastocatellia bacterium
TGAAACTGCCGCTCACCGCAAATTACTACGACATCGGGGTAGGAATACAGACCTTTAGTTGCATTGCGCAGATTCGGGATGGGGCCGCTGCGCACTTTGGTATCTTTCAGCCGGGCGCGACAATCTTTGCCTTTGAGTTGTGTGCGAAGCTCGCCTGCAATATTGACCGAAATATCGCCGTGCTCATCGCTCTCGCCAGCCATCGCGTAAATCGTACCGTCGAGGAATTCGTGACGCTCTTCGGCTTTGCGCTCGAACGCCAGATATTCCTCGACAGTGTAAATCGGTTGTGGCTGTGCTGCTCCCATAGCGAATTATGATGCTGACGCATCCGATGCTGCCTGGCTGGCCGATGGCACCGGTGATCCTTCTTGCAATGGCTCAGCCTTCTCAATCGGTGGCATTAAGGCTTCTTTGAAAACCTCGCGCACATCTTCCGCAAAGACGAATTCCATCTCTTTTTGGACATCCTTTGGCACATCCTCCATGTCCTTTTTGTTCGCCATCGGCAGGATGACTTTGTGGACTTTGGCGCGATGGGCGGCGAGGACTTTTTCTTTTACGCCGCCGATGGGCAGAACGTTGCCGCGCAAGGTCAATTCACCTGTCATGGCCACGGTTTTGCGCACCGGGCGATTGCTCAGCACGGACACCAGAGCCGTCGCCATTGAGATGCCTGCGGAAGGGCCGTCTTTCGGCGTTGCGCCTTCGGGGATGTGCAGGTGAATGTCGGTATTTGAGAATCTTTCTTCATCAATGCCGAGTTCTTTGGCGCGTGCGCGAGCATACGAATACGCGGCGTGCGCGGATTCTTTCATCACGTCACCGAGTTGGCCGGTGAGTTGCAGTCCGCCTTTGCCTTTCATAGCGATGGCTTCGATGAAAAGGACATCGCCGCCGGCTGCGGTGACGGCTAATCCGGTGACGACGCCGACCTGATCGTGCTTGAGTGCTTCGTCGGGTTCGATTTTTGACACGCCTAAAAATTCGCTCAGGTTTTTAACCGTCAATTTGACTTTCTTGGTGTTGCCTTCGGCGACCCGTCGCGCGACTTTGCGGCAGATTTTGCCAATCTCGCGTTCAAGCTGGCGCAAGCCTGCTTCGTGTGTGTAGCGCACAATCGCTTCGCGCATCGCAGAATCAGAAATGTCCAAATACTTTTCGCTGATGCCGTTTTCTTCCATCTGCTTCGGCAGCAAATGGCGGCGCGAAATTTGCAGCTTTTCTTCTTCTGTATAGCCGGACAAACGAATCGTTTCCATGCGGTCGCGCAAGGCTGGTTGAATCGTTTCCAGCATATTTGCAGTTGTCATAAACAACACGTTCGACAAATCGAACGGCGCGCCGAGATAGTTGTCACGGAATGAAAAGTTTTGTTCCGGGTCGAGCACTTCGAGTAACGCCGACGACGGATCGCCGCGAAAATCCGAACTGACCTTGTCAATTTCGTCCAGCATAATCAGCGGATTATTCGTTCCGGCCTGCTGAATGGATTGAATGATGCGGCCCGGCATTGCGCCGACGTAGGTGCGACGATGCCCGCGAATTTCGGCTTCGTCGTGAACGCCGCCCAGGCTCAAGCGCACAAATTTACGATTTACAGCTTTGGCAATCGAACGCCCCAGCGACGTTTTACCAACGCCAGGAGGTCCAACCAAACACAAGATGGAGCCTTTCGGTTTTTCTTTGATTTTGCGTACGGCTAACGCTTCGATGATGCGTTCTTTGACTTTCTCCAGGCCGTAGTGATCTTCGTTGAGAATCTTTTCGGCCTTCTTCAAATCCAGATTTTCTTTGGAATGTTTCGACCACGGCAGCGCGACCATAATGTCGAGCCAATTGCGTAGCGTCGCGGTTTCGGCGGCATCGGGATGCATGCGTTCGAGCTTTTTGAGCTGGCGTTCCACTTCCTCTTCGACCGCTTTCGGCATCTTGGCTTTGGCGATTTTTTCGCGGTAAACGCCGACATCTTCCGCGAGTTCGTTCCCCTCGCCGAGTTCGGATTGAATCGCTTTGAGTTGTTGCCGCAAATAAAACTCACGTTGCGAACGGTCAATCTCGCTCTTGGCCTGGGTGTTGATGTCGGCTTGCACTGTTAGAACTTCGAGTTCTTTGGCGAGCAGATCGTTGACGCGGCGCAGTCGTGGTGTGACTTCGAGCGATTCAATGACGGACTGCGCATCTTCGACTTTAAGTTCGAGGTTAGAAGCCGCCAAATCCGCGAGTCGTCCGGCATCGTCCAAATTGGCAGCAATTGCCATGACTTCGGGAGAAATATTTTT
>JAEUQN010000034.1 GCA_016789725.1 Blastocatellia bacterium
AGAACAGCGATTTGCCGCCGATCATCCGAACACGCGCCCAGCTATAAGGCTTCTTCGGATCGAAGGTGTACGGGATTTTCTCTTCGTCTACCCACTGATTGGCATTGAATTCATTGGCCTGATAAATGAGGGGTAATTTGCCAGGTTTACCCAGTCCGCGATACGGCAATTCATACACTGGTTTCAGCACGCGTTGCCGCTCAAAATCTACCATCGGCCCGGCTTCGAGTACGAGGCACTTGATGCCCTTTTGCGTCAGGATATAGGCGGCCATCCCGCCGGAAGCGCCTGAGCCAACGATAAGAACGTCGTAGGTGGTTGTGTCCATATTCTGATTAGAAGTCTTGATTTGATGTAATAAACAGTAAACGCACAGATCAAAGCCGTGGTTGCGGGTTTTGCGCGGAGCCTTGATAAAGAAATCGCTGAAAGCGGGTGAAGACCCCGCGAATCTGTTTTGTATCACCCAGTTCGCTCACCGCATCCGGGATTGAGTTTTTGTATTTGAGTCGAAGCAAAGGTGTCAGCTTTTCTGGTGCGAGTTCTTCAACACCCACATTCACATAATGCGACAACACGAAATCGAGAAAGACCTGTTGTTTGGTGGTGAAGTGCGTACTGATTTCAGCCTTTGCAGTCGTTGCCCGTTCTGCGCGCGTCATTGTCGGCAGCGCGTATGCAACATACGCCAGATCAATCTTGCAATAAGAAACGCTTTCCCAATCAACGCGGTCGTCTTGAATATCTGTAATGCGCAAAAAACGCGGCCCGATGGGTTCGTTAGTCGCGCTTTCGGTATAGCCATAGTTGATAGATGCGACCGCGCCCAATTGTTTAATTTCCCATCCCGCTTTTATAACAACCCCCGAATGGTTTGCGTTGCTTTGGTGCGCCCAACAACAAAGGGGGTGATGGGAGCAATGGGAGTCATCGGAGCCATGACTCCGATGACTCCCATTGCTCCCATTAATCTCATAAAAATCTTCACTCCCCTGACTCCCGTTGCTCCCATAAAACCATCACCCCCATCACTCCCATGATTCCCCCATTGGTCTTTCATCGTTTGCCCCCTGGCTTATCTGGTCTCTTTGGTTGGTTGCGATGTTGCAATCGCACGCGCGTCATCTTTTCGCGCAACCCGCCTTCTTTGATGAAATCCTGTTCCTGCCATTTGATCTGTTGATCAAGCAAGTAGTTCGCTTGATGAATCAGGCAAATAGCGATGTTCGCCACCACTTCGGCAGAACGGGTTTCGCAAAACTCACGGAAGGCTTCAAATGTCAGCGGCGTTTGCTTGGCGAGTTTGCGAATGTAATGAGCTTCTTTGGAATCCTTCTCCCAACGGCGCAAATCTCGCACGCGCAAGTAGTCCTGATAATCCAATAACAATTCTTCCAAACTGGCGCGCGCAACGTTGGTGAGTTTGATCTCCATCTCTTTCGAAGTGCGGGCGGCCTTGCTGCCTTCGGCAATGTTCTGTTTGCCGGAGCGCGCCGCTTGCACCATCTGATCAATCGTACGGTCACCGCGTTTGAGAAAGCGTTCGCAAAAGCGGTACGTCACGTCATAAACGACCTCCGCCTTTTGGTAAGAAAGTAATTCCTCATAGTTGCCGTGCAGTGACAGGAAACCAGATTGGTCGTCAGCATTCATAGCGAATGGCCTCCTTTGAATTACCTCAGCAATTCCTTGATGGCTTGTAACACGCCCGTACTCTCCGCATCCAGCGCCGCAATCTCGTCCATAATTTCCTGCGGGCTGCGGTGCGTGATGTCTTCGCCGCCGTTCGGGTTCTTGACCGAAAGATCAAAGGTCGTCGGGCCAATGCTGGCGGCATCCACGCTCCACGATTTGGGCGAATCGCGGAGGGTATCGTCAATGTTTTTGAATGCTTGCTCAAACATGAATGGTTTTGCGGTCAGGGAAAAAGTTGGTTGTTTAATGAGAAGCTATTTAGAAAATTCGAGCACTTGTTTGTCCTGCAACAATCGTTCACCCAATTTCGCATACGGCACATCCTGCACGCTGATTTTGCTATCAATTGCTATCACCGCAGCGGTCGCGGCGGATTGTCCCAAAATCATAAACACAGGTTCCATTCGAATGCTGCCATAAGCGATGTGCGAACTCGATACGGCTACAGGAACGAACAAGTTATTCGCTTGGCCCTTTTTCGGCACGAGCGAACCGTAAGCAATTTGATACGGCCCATTTGTTGACACGCCGATGTCGCCTTCGTTTTGGACGTAGGCGTCTTTGCCGAAACCAATGATGTAGCGTTGGATGTTGTGCGAATCTATGCCATAGGAACCCATTCCAACAGAATCGGGCGTCGGACGTTTTTTCAGCAATTCATTTTCGGTCATCACGTACGCACCAATCATGCGCCGTGCTTCGCGAACGTAGATTTGGTGCGGCCAGTTGCCGTTGTCTTTGAATTCGTCTCTCGCCAGGCCCCATTGTCGAAATTCTTCCTGCACATCTTTCGGCACGCGCGGATCGTTGGCGATGAAATAGAGCCAGCCTTTTTGATATTGTTCATGCTCTTTGATAATCGCGCGGCGACGCTCGTAACTGGCTTCAGGATAGTCATAATTCATCCCGATATTGTCCGTGCTGAAGGGGCCGTGATTGTTGGTGTCGGTCTTGCGATTCGGGATGCGGTCGAATTTCTGAAACGTTTCGCGCCAGCCCGCCTGGAAGATGCGCAGCAGCAATTCATATTGCTTCGGATCGTAGCCCGCAGGTTTCGGAAACGGGACGCGATTGGCTTCGTGATCGGTCAAACACATGCGGAAGCAATACGCTTGGAGCTTTTTGTCAGCGGTGCCGTATTCGCCGGGCGGCGCAGTGCTAATGCGTGGTAGAACTCCGCTTTTCGGATCGCCTGGAATCCAATACGGGCTGATGCGTTCTTTGACAGCGTCGAAGTGATGCTGATGATGGAGCACGCCCGTTTGCACGCCATTCCATTGTTCGTTGTATTGGTCTTTGGATTCGCGCCCGACGTGATAACTGACACCCGCCGCCCCCATCAAATCGCCTTCATAGGTCGCGTCAATGAACATTTTGCCTGTGTAAGTTTTGCCGCTCAGCGTTTTGATCGAAACGATTTGTGCGCCGGATTTTTTGACGCCATTTTTGCGGTTGAGCCATTCATTGCGCACGACGGGGATTTTGTTTTCGGCAATCAATTCTTCAAAAACCTGCTCAGCGATGTGCGGCTCAAAAATCCACATCGTGCGATTCTCGCCATCCAGCGCGACGGTTCCCTGTCCTTTGTTGCCGAACTGTTCGCGCTTTTCCCATTGCCAGGTTTCCGGCTTTTGATAGCGCAAGTAGACGCGATGATAAAATTCGCGCGCCAGGCCGCCAATCACGGCCTTGTTACCGGTGTCAGTGAAACCAAGCCCGCCGCTCGACAGCCCGCCCAGATGTTTGTCAGGTGAAACAATGATGACGGTTTTGCCCATTTGTCTGGCTTGCACGGCGGCGGTGACGGCGGCAGCGGTTCCGCCATAAATCACGAGGTCATACGGTCTGGGTTGAGCCAAAATCGGGAAGGTCCCAAGCAATAAAAAGCAGGTGAAGAGGAATCGTTGCATAGATGGTTCGCTCTCAATGTTGATCAGGTTAGGTTGAAGTCAGAAACGAGATGAAGAAACAGACAGAAAGTAAGATTGCCAACGCTGGCCCATGCAAAGAAAGGCGACTCACAAGTGGGCCGCCTTTCTTTGTTTTGCTTTTTCTGTTCGTTAGTTTATTGATCTTTTGGCAGGTAATTCATCGGATCAACCACGCGATCATAAAGTCGTACTTCGTAATGCAGATGCGGGCCAGTTGAGCGGCCAGTGCTGCCGACAGCTCCAAGCTGCATTCCACGATGCACGTGATCTCCAACTTTCACATCAATCCGCGACATATGCCCATATCGAGTAGTGATGCCGTAGCCGTGGTCAATCACGACCAGATTACCGTATCCACCTTGTGGCCCGGCGGTAATGACAATGCCATCGCCTCCCGCCTCAATCGAGGTCCCGTGCGTGGCGGCAATGTCGAGGCCAGGGTGATTTTCATTTCCACCGCCACCAAACGGATTGGAGCGATCTCCGACGCCAGAGGTGATATAGCCACGTACTGGCCAAATCGAAGGAATCGCGGAGAGTTTGATTTGGTTGGCAGCAACAACTTCTTTGATTTCACGAACGCCCGCTTCCAGGGCAGACGCGGCCTTTTCCAAATCCTTCATATCTCTGGTTTCAGGTCCGCCGCTTCCGATATTTTTACCAATGTCGGACGACGGCTTAACGCCAGTGGATTCAGCCAGTTTTTGTAAAATCGGCTCTTGTGCTGCTAATCGAACCTGCAATTTGTCTTGAGCTTTTTGAACTTCATCATTCTCCTGACGAAGCTTCCGGTTGTCCATCTTAGCCATCTGGTAATCAATCGCCAGAGAGGCATAGCGAACGACGCTGTACGCGCCGAACAAAAGCGTTAGCAAACCAATGCCTGCCAAGCCCATCGTGATGTACATTACTTTATGAGGAATATTGTATTTGCGGAATTGAGAATTGGCGGTCGGGGCGAATAACATCAACGTATAATAACGTTTATCCTTCAACATAATAAAAACTCCTCGGCTCTGTTTGTCCCAAAACAGGGGGAAGCCGACATCTACATTCATCGGTTTATATTGCACACAGGAATACATATCTCTGGACTCTTTCTGTGTGCATTCTTTTAGGGATTCTTTTTTTCACGACGACAGCGGGGCAGAGGCTACCACAATCCCGAACCAAAGATCAACCTGCTTGATCCGTGGCAGGATTGCACCGTCCTCTTAATGGTGGTTCCTGATTTAGCTCAACACCAGATATGGTAGGTAAATAGCAGCCAGAGGCAGGCGGATTCACGCCACCACTAAATTCCGTATTTGCGGATTGTGCAATAGTTGGTAGAATCCAAATTTTCATTGAGCAGGGCTGAAGTAAATCATCTATACCTATGGCAATGTTGGAGCGAAGACAATCCGTCGCGGTAAATGTGGGGGGAGTGCTGGTCGGAGGCGAAAACCCAATCGTCGTGCAATCAATGACCAACACGGATACCGCCGATGCCAAAGCCACGGCGAATCAGATCATTGATCTGGCGCGGGCCGGGTCGGAACTGGTGCGCATTACGGTCAACACCAAAGAAGCAGCCGCACAGGTGGCCCAAATCGTCGCTCGCGTCCGCGATGCCGGGTACAACACGCCCGTGATCGGAGACTTTCATTACAACGGTCACATCCTCCTGACGGAGTTTAAGGACTGCGCCCAAGCTCTCGCCAAATATCGCATCAATCCCGGCAATGTAGGTGCAGGTAAGCATCACGACGACAACTTCAAACGAATGATTGAGGTGGCGATAGAATATGACAAACCCGTCCGCATCGGCGTCAATTGGGGATCGCTGGATCAGGCCTTGCTGACCCGAATGATGGACGAAAATTCAACCTCGCCCAACCCGCGTGACGCACGAGATGTGACCTTCGATGCAATTTGCACCAGCGCCATACAATCAGCGCAGTATGCCGAAGAAATCGGATTGCCACGTCATAAAATTATTCTGAGCGCCAAAGTTTCAGGCGTGCAGGATTTGATCGTCGTCTATCGGGATTTGGCTCAGCGTGGCGATTACGCCTTGCACCTTGGCCTGACCGAAGCGGGCATGGGAACGAAAGGAATTGTTGCCAGCACCGCCGGGTTAGCGGTTTTATTACAGGAAGGTATCGGCGACACGATCCGTGTTTCGCTCACGCCTGCGCCCAATGGAGATCGCACAGAGGAAGTCATCGTCGCTCAACAAATCCTGCAATCGCTCGAAGTCCGCAGCTTCACGCCACAGGTCACAGCCTGTCCGGGTTGTGGGCGGACGACTTCGACACTGTTCCAGGAAATGGCCGACGACATCGGCAAGTACCTGCGACAACAAATGCCGATTTGGCGCGAGCGACACCCTGGCGTTGCGGATTTAAAAGTGGCGGTAATGGGTTGCGTCGTCAATGGCCCCGGCGAATCGAAACACGCCAACATTGGGATCAGCCTGCCGGGCACAGGTGAAACCCCGCGAGCGCCAGTGTATGTGGATGGCAAATTGCGGACGACCCTCAAAGGCGAGTCCATCGTGCCGGAATTTATCGAGCTTTTAAATCAATACGTCTCGCAAAAATATTCGAGTCAAAACGCCTAAGTTTTCATTGAAATCGTGTCTATCGCTTGAAGGAGTTCTTAATGTCTGGAAATGCAAAGAAGCGCGTCGGGATTCTCGGCGCAACAGGAACAGTGGGGCAACGAGTCATTCACCTGCTGAGAAATCATCCCTATTTTGAAGTAACGGCACTTGCTGCGTCAGATCGCTCAGAAGGAAAACGATTCGTTGACGCTTGTAATTGGAAGCTTCCATTTGAAATGCCTGACGCCGTCAAGGAAATCAAAGTGCAGGCCATCAAACCGCCGCTGGAATGTGATGTCGTCATCTCCAGTCTGCCCTCCGATATTGCGCTTGAAGTCGAAGGCGCTTTTGCCGCAGCGGGTTATCCGGTCATCAGCAATTCGTCCTCCTATCGCATGCACACGGATGTGCCGCTGGTGATTCCTGAAATCAACCCGGATCATTTGGATATGATCCCCGTTCAGCAAAAGAAACGAGGCTTTCAAAAAGGCTACATCGTCACCAACCCCAACTGCACCACCATTGGATTGGCGATGGTACTGGCTCCTCTGCAAAAAGCATTTGGCCTCGAAGCCGTGATGATGACTTCGATGCAGGCGATTTCCGGCGCGGGTTATCCCGGCGTTCCCTCAATGGACATCATTGACAACGTGATGCCCTACATCGGTGGCGAAGAGGAAAAAGTCGAAGAGGAACCGCAAAAAATCCTGGGGAAATTTTCACGAACGAAATTCACACCCGCTCCATTTTTGGTCAGCGCACAATGCAACCGCGTTCCTGTACAGGACGGGCATTTGGAATCGGTACGCGTGAAGCTGAAGAAAAAAGCGACCGTCGAAAAAGTGATCGCCGTCCTGGCAGCGTTTCGCGGCTTGCCCCAGGAATTGCAACTGCCGACGGCTCCCGCCCGGCCCCTCATCGTGCGCGCCGAAAAAGATCGTCCGCAACCTCGTCTGGACCGAGACGCAGAAGGTGGCATGGCGACCGTCGTCGGACGCATTGCCAAGGATACGATTTTTGATTTCAAATTCACGCTGATCAGCCACAACACAGTGCGCGGCGCAGCAGGCGCAGCCGTGCTCAATGCTGAATTATTAGTAGCTAAAGGTTATCTCTAATTTGCCCCTTTTGGATTTTCAATGTTGATTGTCATGAAATTTGGCGGCACTTCGGTGGGAAGTGCTGAGCGTATTGCAGAGGCCGCCAATCTCGTCCTCAAATCTGTCAACGAAGGTCATCAAGTCGTGGTCGTCACATCGGCGATGAGCGGTGTGACGAACAAACTCATCGCGGCGGCTGAGAATGCGGTCAAAGGCCATTGGCATGTTTCAGTCAAAGATGAATTGTACGAACCACATCGAACGGCGGCACACCTGCTCATCAAAGATGATGCCGGACGCCGCCGCGACGCCCTGAATCAAATGCTCAAACACGTCGAGCAATTTGAAACGTTGTGCAAAGGGTTGACGATGATTCGGGAGCTGAGTCCGCGCACGCTTGATGCCATTTCCGGGATTGGAGAAATGCTCTGCGCGCCGCTGCTGTCGGGTGCAATCTCGTCCGCTGGCATCACCTCATCGCCCATCGAAGCCACCGAACTTATCGTCACGAACGATCAGTTTGGTCAGGCCGAACCGTTGATGGATCAAACGCGCACCAAAACGCGGGAACGATTGTCGGCAATGCTGGCGACGGGTGAGGTTCCGGTGATTACAGGCTTCATCGGAGCCAATGAAGACGGGGTGACAACGACTCTGGGGCGTGGCGGTTCGGATTATTCGGCTTCGATTGTGGGAGCCGCCCTGGATGCCGATGAGATTTGGATTTGGACCGATGTGAATGGCGTGATGACCGCGAATCCTTCGGAGGTTCCTGAAGCCCGCACGATCCGCGAAATCTCATACAGCGAAGCGGCAGAGATGGCGTACTACGGCGCAAAGGTGTTGCACTACAAAACGATTTTGCCAGCCTACAAACAAAACATCCCGGTCCGCATCCTGAACACTTTCAATCCGACGCATTCCGGCACGCGCGTGAGTGTTGACGGGCATCCCAGCAAACGTGGCGTCAAAGCGGTCACTTCCATTCGCAACGTCAGCCTGATTTCTATCGGGGGCAAAGGGATGCAAGGCATTCCCGGCATCGCCGCAAAAACCTTCGACGCGGTCGCCGAAGTCAAAGCCAACGTCCTGATGATTATGCAGGCTTCGTCAGAAAATAATATTTGCTTTGTGGTGAATTCCAATGAGGCGGATCGGGTGGTGAAAGCCCTGCGTGGCGCGCTCGAAGTAGATTTATTGCAAGGCCACATCGAAGATATTTCTGCGGATGACTCGATAGCCATCGTCGCAGTGGTTGGCGATAAGATGAAAGGGACGCCGGGCATTTCCGCCAAAGTTTTCGGCGCAATGGGCGAACACCAAATCAACGTCATTGCAATTTCGCAAGGATCATCTGAAGTGAATATCTCGCTGATTGTGGCTGAAAAAGACGCGGCCCAGGCGGTGCTGGCGATCCATCAGGCATTTGAACTCCACAAGCCCGCCAGTGAATAAGAGGCTCACCATGACAAACACCGAAGCAGTTTCACCACAAGGTCTCTACCCCGTTGACATCATCACGGCGACTTGTAATTGCGGACACAAAATTGACCACGAATTCGTCGGGGTTGAGCGGATTTACGGTTTCTGGATGAATCTGGCGCAATTTCTGGGCGTCACGCCCATCCCGCGCGAAGTTGTTTTTTATTGTCGTAAGTGCGGCAAAGAGTTTGCCTCCAGCATGGACCGCGATATCTGCGATTATTATTCGATCTAATTCCCACCTGATTTATGCCGTTTCTCCAATGTATTGAACCTGATTGCAAGGCACAATTTGCCTCGACCACACCCATTTATACCTGCGAACGCTGCGGCGGATTATTGGACCTCGTTCACGAAGTCAAGGCCATTGAGCCAGACCAATTAAGGCAAGCCTGGGATGCACGACTGGCCTCGAAAGCGCCCGCTGACCAGAGCGGCGTCTGGCGCTTTCGAGAACTCCTGCCCGAAGTTGAAGAGGCGAACATTGTCACGATGATCGAAGGCAATACCCAACTTTTCGAGGCACCGCGTTGTGCTGATTATGCGGGAATGAACCAGCTCACGTTCAAACACCTCGGTCTGAATCCAACTGGTTCATTCAAAGATTTAGGAATGACCACCGGCGTCACGCAAGCGGCCAGGATGGGAACACAAAACGTCGCCTGTGCCAGTACCGGAAATACTTCAGCTTCAATGGCTGCTTACGCCGCGCGCGCCGGAATGAAGGCCGTCATCTTTATTCCCTCTGGTCAAATCGCGCTTGGCAAACTTTCGCAAGCCTTGGATTACGGCGCAACCGTGGTACAAATTGATGGCGACTTTGACGATGCCATGCAATTGGTGCGGGACATCACCAAAGACTCGCCGTTATACCTGCTGAACTCGGTCAACCCCTTTCGTTTGGAAGGACAAAAAACGATTGCGTTTGAAATGCTGCAACAACGCGATTGGCGTGTGCCGGATCGCATCGTTGTCCCGGGCGGCAATCTCGGTAATTCGTCGGCCATTGCGAAAGGCCTGCACGAATTATTGGAAATGGGCTTTATTGATCGCCTGCCGAAAATCACGATCATTCAGGCAGAAGGCGCAAATCCGCTCTATCAACTGTGGCAACACCATCGCGCGGGCGAAACGCAGTTGAAGTTGCAAGCGCTCAAAGGCGCGTCCACCTTGGCGACGGCGATCAAGATTGGCAGCCCTGTTTCCTGGCAAAAAGCCCTGCGCGGTTTGTGGTGGAGTGATGGCGAAGTCGAACAGGTTTCCGAACAGGAAATCGCCGACGCCAAAAGCCATCATCGGGCGCGATGGCATTGGTTGTGAACCGGCATCAGCAGTGACGCTCGCGGGCCTCAAGAAACTCGTGGCGGCACACAGCATTGATCCCGCTGAAGACATCGTGGCGATTCTCACCGGACACGTGCTGAAAGACCCGGACTACGTGGTCAGCTATCATCGCGGCGAATTGAGTTTTACCGACAAGCAAGGTGAGAAACATTTGCTGGCCTCAAATTACGCGAGTCAATGGATACAGGTAGCCGCCGAACGAAGTGCAATTGAACAGGCACTGGCGCTGTAGATTGTTATTCCTGCCTCTATCTTGCGCTTCCCCCTTGGAATAATTGTAGACTCTGAAATTCTTCGGGCTTATAATCCGCCCCGTTTTTTAGAATAAGAAATCCTTGAGAGACGAGATTATTTTTGCTGTGAGCCTCAGCCAGCCCACAAGCAATCAGTGATTCAGCGCGGTGTCGGCAAGTCTGATCGTTGGTGAATGCGCATCCCCTAAATTGGTACTGAATTTTCTCCCCTGCAAGATATTTATCTCGTAGCGAAGGGCATCAATTTCCTGTGAAGGAGCAATGAAGCTATGTCGGTAAAACACACGGAGACCTCGACCAATCAAGGGGACTATAAGCGTGAGAAGATGGTCGGCTGGTATGATCCCCGCCAACTGCTGAACACCGCCAATGAAGTCCTGGTTTCGACTATTCTTGGCAAACACGCGGATCGTCGCTTAGTGCAAGCACTCAACCCGGAGAAAATTCAACCGTACGAATACATCAAAGAATTCAGAATCAGCGGGAGCCAGGAAACCAGTTCCTCTGGCGAATGGGTCGAGCGCCAGGAAATCTGGATTGATTATGTCAGCGATCTGGGCGACGGTTGGGATGCCACCTATGCGGTGGCGCATTATCTGGCCCAGGACGGTCTGGCGATTGAGGGCGAAATCCTGCCTCGCGCGCAGGTATTAATTATGGGAGGCGATGAGGTCTATCCAACAGCCACCAGCGACGAATATCAGAATCGCCTGGAACATCCGTACGGCGCAGCCTTGCAAAAGAATGAAGGAGAACGCCCGCATCTCTTTGCCATTCCCGGTAATCACGATTGGTATGACAGCCTGGCCTCTTTCACGCGCATTTTTTGCGACAAAAACTACTTTCCGCTATTTGACGAAGATGCGTTAGGGGATTCCTTTCAACCGGGCAAATGGTATCTGCCGCAACAGCGCAGCTACTTCGCCATCAAACTTCCACACGGCTACTGGTTAATCGGGGTGGACCTGCAACTAAGCTCTGATCTGGATACTCAACAAATTGAATACTTCAGGGAAATCGCTGAAAAACAGATGCACGCGGGCGATCAAATTATTTTATGCGCCCCGGAACCGTACTGGGTTTATGCCGCGATGTATGGGGACATGAAAAAAACCTACCGGGAAACACGCCTCAGTCGCGGCTATTTAGAGAACAAAGTTTTCCAGGATCAAAAAATCGTGACTTATTTGGCGGGGGATTTACATCATTATTTTCGGATTCAGGAATGCCCTCCCGACGGAACCGATGTCGTACGAATCACTGCCGGAGGCGGAGGCGCATTTTTACATCCGACCAATGGGCAGCTCAACACCACATATCGGGAAAAGCGCGACTGTTCGCAATTCAGCTTTCCAACGCCAGCGGAGAGTCAAAGTCTCTGTTGGCGCAACTTTCTCTTCCCTTTTTTCAATTGGCAATTTGGAATCTTGACGGCCCTGGTTTATTTCCTTGCTGCCTGGTCCATCCTCGCGTTTCTGCGGTTTGAAGGCGAAGTTCAGAATTTTATACAAGCCCTTCACATCAGTTTTCGCGGCAGTCTGGAAACACCGATTGCCGCGCTCTGGGGTCTCATCATTCTGGGCGGATTCCTGATGTTCACCGATACTCATTCGCGCTGGTATCGCTTTGCGGCTGGTCTCACGCACGGCATCACACATCTGATTTGCATTTTTCTGATTGGGTGGGGTTCCTATTTTGTGACGATAGCTTGCGGGATGAAATACAAGGAACCGGATCAGTTTTTCAGCTCAGCCGCCTTGATTCTGGCGGGTGGCTGGATCGTTGGTTCTTATATTTTCGGGATCTATTTGTTCATCTCGCTCAATGTCTTTGGCCGCCATTCCAACGAAGCGTTCTCCGCGCTGGCAATTCCCGATTACAAAAACTTTCTGCGCCTGAGGATCAATCAAGACGGCCTCACGATTTACCCGATTGGCATTCGACGGGTTCCGCGTAAATGGCGGCAGGCAACGTCATCGGATTACACGGTTTCGGCCATTGTCCCCGATGATCCCAAAGCGACCCCGCCGTTCTTTATCGAAAAACCAATTCACTTGAAACGCCCGCAAGTGGGGCAAGCATAGGAGCAACTTTTATGAGCAAAAAACGGGCCTTGATCTTTGCCGGAGGCGGCATCAAAGTCGCTTTTCAGGCCGGCGTGTTGCAAGTCTGGCTGGACGAAGCCAACCTTGAATTTGATTTGGCCGATGGCGCAAGCGGCGGCACCTTCAATTTGGCGATGTGGTGTCAGGGAATGAGCGGTACAACCATCGCGGATAACTGGCGCAACCTTGACCCGATAGACGGTGTGGACCTGAATTGGCAGCAATATATCAAGCTCTTCTATGCACGCTCACTCTTCACCCTCGACAAATACAAAGAACGCATCTTTCCACAGTGGGGACTGGATTGGGACCAAATTCGGGCGAGCCAGCGCGAAGCGACGTTCAATGTCTATAACTTCACGAAACACGAACTCGAAGTGTTGACGCCCGCGCAGATGGATGCCGATTGGCTCGGCGCGTGCGTGTCATTGCCGATGTGGTTTCCACCCGTTGAGAAACACGGTCAAACGTACATTGACCCCGTCTATTACACTGATGCGAATTTGGAAGAGGCGATTAAGCGTGGCGCGGATGAGCTTTGGATTCCGTGGACGGTCAGCGAACAAGGCGTGTGGCACGATGGCTTCGTGGCGAATTATTTTCAGATTATCGAAACTGCTGCCAATGGCAATCTCAAACGCGATCTGCGCCGCATCGAAGAAAATAACGCCGCTCTCGCCGCTGGCAAGCCCGGACTGTATGGCCGCCACATTGAAGTCAAATTGCTCAAGGCTGAAGTGCCGCTGCATTATCTCATCAACTTCAGCCAGGATCGGCTCATCGAAGCCGTCAACCTTGGCGTCAAAGTCGGGCGCGAGTGGTGCCAGCAACAAGGGATTCCACTGAACGATGGTGCAGAATATGCGACGGCGGTTCACGCTGCCCAAACCAAACTGCAATTCACAGAAGAGATGAAAGGCTTCGTCACACTCGGCGCATCGAATTACGATGAGGGCTTTCGACAAGGCCGTCAACAGGGAACCTCGCTGATGTTTCACCTCGACATCAAGATTGACGGAGTCAATCGGTTTATCGAAAACCCCAGGCACGAAGCCGCCGCCGAAGGGTATGTGCAATGCGATGCGCTGGGTGGACGATTGCCCGTCGAAATGGGCATTTTCAATCTTTTCGTTCACGACGACGATCCCACGCACAAAAAAATGCTCTATCGCCTTTTTCTGCGCAATGCACAAGGAGAGCCACTCACCCTGAGCGGTTACAAGGATATTCAGGACGATCCCGGATTAGACGTGTGGCAGGATACGACCACGTTGTTCACAACCATTTATCGCGGGCATATCGGAGTTGAGGCCGAAGCCCAGGCGGAAATCCTGGCGCAAGGGATTATTCATATTCATTTACTGGATTTCCTGCACCAATTGATGACCTTCAGAGTTGAAGGGCCAACGCTGGCCGACAAATCCGCCGCATTTGCACGATTTGGCAAGCTGTTTATGGGCAGTTTGTGGGATGTGTATGCGCGCGAGATTTTGGCGTATGGGCCATTTTGATAAAGGAACCTGATGAACTTCGATGTAATTGTGATTGGCAGCGGCTTCGGCGGTGCGATTACGGCCTGTCGGTTGGCTGAAGCGGGCTACAAAGTTTTGATCCTTGAACGCGGACGCCGCTGGGACAAAACCACCTATCCAAGCGTCACCAATAAAGATTGGATTTGGAAACACGAGGCACCAGAGCTTTTCAATGGTTGGGCGGATTTGCGCGTCTTTCCGAATATGTCCGTCATTCAAGGCGCAGCGGTTGGCGGGGGTTCGTTGATTTACGCCAACATTTCGACGGAAGCCAAGCCCGACATCTTTCAATCGCCCTGGCCGCCCGAAATCACTTACGACGAACTCAAGCCGCATTACGATGCCGTCGCGCAATTCATGAACGTGCAGAAAGTGCCGGAAAATCAATGGCCGGAACGTACGCGGTTGATGCGCGATGGAGCCAATGCCATCCATGAAGGCCAACGATTCAAGCCGCTGGATTTGGCGGTTTCCTTCGATCCGAATCTGAACTTTGCGCCCAACGATCCACCCGCCATTGACCACCCGAAAACCTTCATCAATGCGCAGGGCCGCAAGCAAGCGTTCTGCACGCATCTCGGCGTGTGCGATGCGGGTTGCCCGATTGATGCCAAAAATACGCTGGATTTGACCTACATTGCGCAGGCTGAAAATAAAGGCGCAGAGGTGCGGGCGCTGCACGTTGTCAAAACGATTGAGCCAGTCAGCGGCGGCTATCGCGTGCATTTTGATCGCCTGCAAAATGGGCAACGTATTGGCGGCCAGGAAACCGCACGGCTGGTCATTGTCGCAGCGGGGTCGCTCGGCTCAACCGAGCTGTTGTTTCGTTGCCGAGATCAACACAAAACGCTCCCGAACATCAGTCAATTTCTAGGGCACAACTGGAGCAGCAATGGAGATTTTCTAACGCCTGCGCTGTATCCATCACGCAACATTTCGCCGAGCAAAGGTCCGACGATTACCAGCACGATTGATTTTCTGGATCGCAGTCAGGAAGGTCAGTCGTTTTGGATTGAAGACGGTGGAATCCCGGATTTATTGAGCTATTATGTGCAAGCACAATTCAAACGCAGTTGGTTCGGCAGCCTGCATAACGATGTTCTCGTCAACTTTATCAATCAATCGCTACAGCGGCGCAATGCGTTCGGTAACATCATGCCGTGGTTTGCGCAGGGTGTAGACGCCGCCGATGGGCAGTTACAATTCAAACGGCAATGGTGGCAATTTGGGTTAGGTCCAAAGCGTTCGCAATTGCGGTGGGATATTGCCAAATCACGCCCGGTTTTTGATGCCATCGTTCGGATGCACAAGCGACTTTCGGAGGCAACGGGTGGTGAGCCGATGGTTTCGCCAACGTGGACGGTCTTTCAGGACCTGATCACGCCGCATCCATTAGGCGGTTGCAATCTGGGAACATCCGCCGCAAACGGCGTTGTCAGCCACAAGGGCGAAGTGTTCGACTATCAGAATTTGTATGTCGCAGACGCAGCGATAATCCCAACGGCATTGGGCGTGAATCCTTCGCGCACGATTGGCGCGCTGGCAGAGCGCATCGCAGCCCACATCATCGCCGATGGGCGTTGACTCAAAAACGTTTCGTCAACTCTACATAGCCAAACCGCACATTGTGTCCCACCGGATATAGACTTGAAGCGACCTCGCCTCCGCGCACGCCTGCCCAATAAAATGTGACGACGGTCGTCGGCGTCAGAGTCCAATCCGCGCTCACATCCACCAAAGTTCCCAATGATTGCTTCCCGTTGCTGGGACGACCAATGAAGCCAAACGTCTGCTTTTGAAAAGCGCCGCCACCCACAAACCACAAATCGTTGGCATTGCTCAACTGCAGATGATGCAGGTCTGTGCGCAATCCTAATTTCGCGTGTGGCTTCAGGCGCAATTGGATGAAGGCGTCCTCGTTGTTCATCGCATTGAAAAACGGAAAGCGAGCATAAATGCGCGGCGTTGGAAGCATCTGAAAAAATGTCCCGTGTTGCGTGTCATTCGCATCGCCATCGCCGGTGCTGCGAAAGTATCCGGCGCGAATCCAGGGCTTGAGCTTCTGATTGAACTGATAACCTGCTTCCACCGCAACGGCTCCAGCGCGCTGATTCAGCACACCCCAATCGCCAAACTGCCCCGCGCCCCACAATAGAAAATCGGCCTTGCCCGAACCCGCCTTGGCGACGGTTACATAATGCCCGCCAACCGTTGTCACGCGAATCTTTTCCACGTCCGCCGTGCGCAAAGCCAGCGTGCGATTATCCGTTTTCAGCACGCGGCGACCATCGTGATAGTGCATCGCAAACACGCGCCAATCACTCTCAGAGTTTTTGGCCTTGATTGGCTTGGTGTATGCACCATAGAAAAGGTCTATGTCCAGTTCGTTCCAGCCTCGCAGTTGAAACACCCCTTCTGTGGGTCGCACGGCTAAAAAGGTAACGTTGTTCTGCTTCGTGTTGTACACATATTGCACGCCATCAAAACTGCGCCCAACGTGTGTGAAGCCAAAAGGACCAATCAATCGTTGTGAAAGATGATCACGCTTGATCGTAGCCAGCGAAGCCTCGGTCGGCATGACTTCCAGGCCATCGCTGAATTCAAAGCGTCCGAGCTTCACGCTGTTGGCTTTGCCTTTGAAGCGCACGAACGCTTGCTTGATGAAGACGCTCGCATCCTTGTTGCCATTAGCAGCAAAGTACGCTGCGCCTAATCCGAGTTGCCCTTGCGGTGCGGGTGCGAGGGCATTGGTTGGCAAATTCATCAGCAACGGAAATGCGCCTTCGATTTGCCATTCCACTTTTTCGCGTTGCTGGCTTAAAGACAAGCGCAAGGTGGCAGCACCAAAGTTGTATTCATTGTTCGCCGTCGTACTTTCAAACCAGTCCCAGCTTTCAAAACGTGTGCGAAGGTTGCCCGACAACGTGACGTTGCCAATTTTGATGGGCGCAGGGGCAGAAGTGGCGGGGGCAGTTAATGGCTTTGGCTGCCCCCAGATTGAGAATGACAAGGTCGCCAACAGTAACCAGACAACAGCTCCAGTACGGGAAATCATAACCTGCCTTTATTTCACCGAGGCCCTTTGCATTGGTGGTGCGGTGTTCGGCAGCAAACCACGTAAGGATTTCTGCCCTTGCCGCGAAAAGTTAATAGATTCGCCCAAAATTCGTGCAGCTTCCTGCGGAGCGTGAAAGCCAGTCGAGTTTTCAGCTTCGACAAAATCGAGATAAAACTGCGCTTTGCGTTGGAAGGTTTGCGCAGGCATCAACTCTGCATCGCTCTTCCCTGACGCTTTGGCCGCTTTCAAATCGCTGATGAAATCTATCAAGGCGTCCATCGCCGTGTTACGCAATGCGAAGTGACGGCTTTGAATGGTCTCCACGCGGCTGCTCAGCTCAGTTTCCGACCACTTGTGACAGGTCTGGCACGAGCGATTCAGATTTAGCAGAGGGCTGCGGATATGATGATCGCTGATCTTCAGTGCGCCTTCGCGTTTGTACGGCATGTGGCAATCGGCACAGGCCACACCCGACCGCGCGTGAATGCCCTGGTTCCACAACTCAAACTCAGGATGCTGCGCCTTCAACGCGGGCGCGCCAGTATCCGCGTGCGTCCAATCTTTATGATTGACTTCGTCGTAGTAGGCCATGATGTCTTCGACCTTCAAGCCCTTCGACCAGGGATAGACCAATCGCTTTTCTGGCCCCTTGAAATAATATTCGACGTGACATTGCCCACACACAAACGACCGCATTTCCTGCCGCGTCGCCATCGTGTTGACATCGTAATTCGCCACGCCCTGCGTAGCCTTGTACGCGCGCATTCCTTCGATAAAGCCGGGGCGCGTGATGCGCAATTGCATATTGCCGGAATCGTGACAATCAATGCAGGCCACCGGATGCGCAACCAATTTCCGCGCCTCGGTGTATGGCATCTGGTTCATGGCCTCAAACCCTTTGATTAAATCGCCGCCGCCCAGCTTTTTGTACGGCCCATAAACCGAGGCGTGACAGTGCATACAGGTGCCGGGTTGTTTGACGACCTGCTGTCGTTCCGTGAACGTTTGATCGTCGAGCATAAATGCGTGGCCGCGCTCTTCGCGGAAGTCCTTCGAGAACGCATACCCCGCCCACATCGTTTTCAGGCGCGGGTCTTCTTCCAGTTTCGATTGCGACACCACTGAACGCGGATCAGATGCGGTGGGCGTGCGTGGCAAGGCCTCACTACCACCAAAATGCGTGCGCACTTGATCCACGGTGCGTTTGTAATCGTCGTATTGCAGCGGAAAGTTTTTGCCCCAGATGGCCGGGTCATCGGTTTCGTCATTCAATTCAACAACCCGATAAAAAGGATTTTTGCTTTCCTGCTTTCGCTCCAGGATATTGGCAAACAGCGCCAGGCCTGCGACCGTGCCAACAATGGCAATCAGTGCGGTGAGCATGATGGCGCGCCGCCGAGTGCGGTAACGTTTCGCTTTGTCTTCGAGGTTTTCAGCCATAATTTTTTAGTGTAAATGTCCGACGGAGCGATGGCATTTGATGCACGATGTGGCTTCGCCATTAGCACTCCCGTGCGGCGCGGCAATTGCCTCGGTAATTTCGGAGTGACATTTCTGGCAGGCCTGTTCGGTGATTGCCAAATTCCGAGGTTTAATTTGAATGGGTTCGTGAAAATTGTTGAAGGTGAAATAGAACGAATGCCAAAAGCCGTTCGAAGCTTTCGTCGCATACTTGGCAATAGTTCCTGCTGGCGTATGGCAATCATTGCAAGTGGCGGCGCTACGATGCGACGATTTCAGCCACCCCGTATACTGTTCATTCATGATGTGGCAGTTCGCGCATGAAGCGGGGTCATTCGTCAGGTACGAGGCCCCTTTGGCATAAATAAAAGTGTACGTCCCGACGCCAATCGCCATCCCCAGCGCGGCGGTCACCATCACTAACTGTACAGTTCGTTTATTCATGGGTTTGCCTCTGCCATCCAAAAGCAATGATGGAGCACGGCGCTACACCTAAAAGACAACCGATTTAGCAAAACTTCGTTGGGGGAATTTTTCTCACAACGACTCGCCCGCCCGATGTCTAAGCAAACAGCGTACCTACAAAAAGAGGTGAGAATCAGGACTAAACTTAGAGAAATCTGGAAAACCGCTGCGGGAGATTCCACAAGGTGGGGATTACCCCGCAATTTGTACCGCGCAGCCGTTGGAGGCAGATTGATAGACCGCATCAACCACGCGTAAATCTGTCACCCCCGACGCGATGGAAACCGGTGCTGGTCGGTTGTCGCGCACGGCTTCTAAAAACATTCGGTGCTGATTGAAGGGATTGGCAATATCGCCGAGCGCTGGTGCGATAACTTTGGACGATTGCTGGGTCGCAGCCGTTCCTGGCGCAGCCACTCCCTGCAATTGGCTGGGCATCGAAAAATGATTGATAACACCGTGAAATTCGCCGACGGAGGAATCCAGCAGCAAGGTCTGATTGCCGATGTATTCCGCTGTGCCGCGTGTCCCGTGAATCGAAAGCTGTTCGCCCGCTGTATTCCAGGCCATATCCAATGTTGCGAGTGCTCCGTTCTCAAACTCCAGAATTGCGCAGGCAATATCCTCGCCTTCGATACCAGGGCAAAATTGATTCTTCGCCATCGCCATGACACGCACGACTGGCGAATCCATCATCCAGGCAAATAAGTGTATGTAATGCACCGCCAGTTGAATAAAACAGCCGCCACCCGTTTGCGCTAATGATGCACGCCAGTTTGCCTGTCCAGCCTGGACCTGATTCGACAACGCGAGGCCACCGCGATGCATGAGTCGAGCATACAAGTGCGCGATGTCTCCAAACCAGCCGGACCGCACCATCGCCTTGAAATCGTGCATCAGCGGTTGATCGAAATAGCTCAGATACAAGCCCGAAATGAGGCCACGTTGATCGGCTTGGGCGGCGGCGTTGGCAATGGCTTCGGCCTCGGCAAGAGTGGCGGCGACAGGCTTTTGTAGGAGAACATGTTTTCCGGCAGCCAGCGCCGCCAGCGTTTGTTCTTTGTGCAAATGATTCGGGGTGTTAATGACAACAACATCCACATCGTCGGCGCAGGCATCGCGGGCATCGGTCGTCGCGCGCGTCGCGGAGCCAACCAGTTGCGCCGCGCGTTTGGCTCGATCCAGATCAAGGTCAACGCAGGTCACCAACTCGACCCAGTCCAGATCACGGTACACGCTCAGATAATGTTCAGCGATCCCTCCGCATCCCAGGAATGCCGCACGAAGAGGAAGTTTAGACGGTTGTGTCATCGAGGTAATTCAACTTTTTTCCAGTCACCACGAATGATCGCTTCGCGGATTTCTTTGGCGCTTTTTCCGGCACGAAAGAGTTTATCGGTCAGGAGAACCTCCTGAAGACAAACCTGTCAGTCAGCCGAGTGATTGTCTATGTGACAATCCAGCAAACTGCCGTGGCCGAATCCTTTGTCGCAAAAACAATAGCAGGGCTGTTGCGCCAACACTTCTGGAATGCGCCGCGCGGTGGCATAGGCTTGTTTCGTCGCCGTAGTCTTCATCGTGGCGGGGTCAAGCGTTTTGGGAAACGGCTTGGCATCGTCAGGATTTTCAAAATAATGCGGAATCTTTTGCGCCACCTCGGTTGACGGAGCCTCAGACGCATGACTGCTGTGGGATGTCTGCGCCTTCTCAACATTGGGCGTCGCATTGCTGTGATTGCAGGCTGTCATTAACAGGGACAGGAACATCACCCCAATCATTGTTGCGCCGGTCGAAAAACATTTTGATAATCTACGTCGTTGCATTGATGGAACTCCTTTCTGTTTCCTTGTAATAATCTTCGGTCACTCTCAATCCGCGAATGATTCGTCGAGCAGATCTGCGCGCAAAGCCTCGCCCGTATTCTTTGGATACTGGAAATACCACCAGTTTTGCTCGCGTGTCCAGCCTTCTTCCTCTGCTACCTCATCGCCCCATAAACATTGAGCTGCGGGGACGAGATAGGATTGCAACAAAGCATCCGCCGCCTGTACTCGCAATTCGTGTTGTTGCTGTTGCACACGTGGCGCAATCATCAGCGCCTCCGCCAACAATTGCCGCGCGTCCATATCGTTCAGGTAATCATCCAGCCCCAGGCGATAGCCCTGTTTGACGGAGGCCACCACCTGCTCCCACGTTTCCACCAATCCAGCCAATCCGCGTGTGACGAGATGATCGCCGCAACCTCGGTCCTGTAAAAATTCGCGTACTGGATCGTTCATAGGATTATTGCTTTCGATTGAGTTGCCGTTTGAAATATCGCTCACCGTCGTTTGGTTTGAAGAAGGTCCGAATCGTGAAATCTTCATTGAAAGCCAGGAACGCGCCCGTCGCACGATCAAAGCGCGTGATGACGCCATCCCGTCGCACAGCTTCAAGAATGTCACCACCGGCCAAATTATCGCGCAAGGCTTGCGCTTGTCGCAAATAATCCTCCTGCGAAATCGGGCCGAATTCACTCCCATGTTTTTCGTAATGCTCTTCCAGAAGACGACGCGTGCGAAAACCGATAGCCGTGCGAAGCTGAACTGTGGGGGCGGAAGTCGGCGAAGTGCCTATGGCTGGTGCAGTGGTTTGCGTAGCCGTTGAGCGACAGGACATAAGTCCGAGGCCCAACAAGAGGCCCATCGTACAGAAGAGAATTGCCTTTCGTAATTTCATCTGATGTTATCCTTCGTCAAGGATCGTAAAGCAGATTCGGCTTCTTGCCAACGTACTTTAATTTTTCTCCGCATGCGCTTGTGAGTTCAATTTAAGGAAAAACCTTTTGCATAATCAGACAATCCTGTTTAGTTTATGCAGGGTGAGGCAGGTTGGAAGTCACAACCTTGCTTGCCTTCACAATCGTTCACGAGTTCGGCTACATCTTTCTGGAGGAAACATCATAATGTCAGAACGTGCGTTTCGCCTCACGGTCATCGCTCTCTTGCTTGCGATTTGCTGTAATTCCCTTTCTTTCGGTCATCAGCCATTGCAACGCGCGCCGCAAACGCGCCGCAACATTGGTTTGTTTTTTGACAAACTCCGTGCTGGCAAACAGGTCACCGTCGCATATATCGGCGGTTCTATTTCGCAGGGCGTTGGTGCCAGCGATGTGAACAAAACGTCCTATCGCGCGCTGGTCAATAACTGGTTTCGTAATCGGTTTCCGAATTCAAAAATCAACGAACTCAATGCGACTGTCAGTGGTACGACCTCGCTCTACGCTGCGATTCGCGCGCGCCGGGAGATCGTCGAATACAAACCGGATCTGGTGTTCCTTGAATTTGCGGTGAGCGATAGTAGCGAGCCCGAAGAGGCCGTCAAGAAATCTATCGAAGGGATCGTGCGGCAATTGCTGGCCGTTTCGCAGCCGCCCGAAATCGTGATGGTATATGCACCCAATGCCAATCAAACGACGGCTATCAACTGGCATGAAAAAATTGCCGAGTATTATCATCTTCCTAAAATTAACTTAGAGGAACTGCTCGCAACCAATAACAACAGCCTCGCCACGCTCAGCAAAGACGGCGTGCATCCGAATGACGAGGGCCACAAGCTATATGCCAACCACATCATTGCCTATCTCAGTGAACAGGAAAAGCTGCCTGGTTCATCGCCGATCAAAGTGCTGCCAATGCCATTTCTCAGCGATGAGATGACGTATGGGGAATTGAAGGCGTTCGCTGAAATTCAGCATGGCGCGGGTTGGAAACCAGAACCAACCAATGACAAAACCTTGCCGGCTTCCCTGCTCAGCAGCGACAAGTCTGGCATCGAAATCAGCACGACATTTGAAGGCACAGTGGTTGGACTGACCTTCAAAATGGGACCGGATAGCGGCATTCTGGAATGCCTGATTGATGGCAAGCCCGCGCCGGAACCGCTGCGACAAATTGATTGCTACGACAAAGACACTCACATCGGCACCCGCATAGTGGCGGGCGGGCTGGCAATGGGCGAACACAAATTAACGGTCCGTGTCAAAGGTGAAAAAAATGCGAAGAGTTCAGGCGCGTGGGTACGGCTTGGATCGTTTTTGATGGGTGGCGCACGGCCAGAGAAATTGTAAGCATCGTCGTTTGATCTGGCGAGCGATAGCCCCTCTCAACTGCTATCGCTCGCTCTTTCCAACCAAATCAATTTGCCCGCAAGAATCGGATAGTTTCTCCCGGTAGAATCCGTACAATGTACGGGTATGACAACCACCACAAATCTTCCGCAAAATGAATATTGGCAGGCAGTGCTGAGCAAAGATAGCCGTTTCGATGGCGTCTTTTTTTATGCCGTGCGCTCAACCGGTGTGTTCTGTCGCCCTTCTTGTGCATCGCGCCGACCGCATCGGGAAAATGTCGAGTTTTTCCCAACCACTTCCAGTGCAGCGCAGGCTGGATTTCGACCGTGTTTGCGCTGTGCGCCGCTGGAGGCAATGCGTTCAGACCCGCAAGCGGCGATGGTGCAACGGATCTGTCGCTTCATCGAAGAACACTCCGCTGAGGCCATTTCATTGGAAACGCTCGGCGCAGAATTCGGCGTGAATGCCCAACATTTGCAACGCATTTTCACCCGCATCATGGGCCTTTCGCCTCGACAATATCTGGATGCGGTGCGGCTCCGACAATTGAAATCTCATTTACGAAAGGGCGACTCTGTGACCAAAGCACAATTTGAAGCGGGCTATAATTCCAGCAGCCGTTTGTATGAACGCGCCGCAACACAACTTGGCATGACGCCAGCGAATTATCGCAAAGGCGGACGAGGTGTGCAGATTGCAGCCACGATTGTTCCAACGCCGTTGGGGCATTTGTTGGTGGCCGCGACATCGCGTGGGCTGTGCGCCGTGCGGCTCGGTGACACTCCTGAGATGCTGGAGACAGAATTGCAACAGGAATTTCCACACGCCGAAATTCAAAACGAACAGGGCCAGCTCAAATCTTATCTCGAACCACTGGTCCAATATTTGAGCGGTCATCAACAATCGTTGGATTTGCCGCTCGACATTCAAGCCACAGCATTCCAGCAACGGGTCTGGCAGGCATTGCTGGTAATCCCGTATGGCGAGACGCGTTCTTATGCTGAAATTGCCGAAGCCATTGCACAGCCCAAAGCCGTGCGCGCCGTTGCCAGTGCTTGTGCCGCAAATCCGGTGGCGCTGGTGATTCCGTGCCATCGTGTGATTCGTGGCGATGGAAGCTTGAGCGGCTATCGCTGGGGATTGTCGCGCAAAGACGCCCTGCTCACGCAGGAAACGAACCAGGAGCAAACCTTACATTCCTCCGCGCGCAAACAATCAGCCAGCAATCCATAGCGCCGCGCGATTTTCCCGAAGCGGAAGCCAAGCCTTGCAATCCGGCATGAAATCAGGTTATTTGTGATTCTGATTTGGCTGTCTTCAAGGTGTCGCGTATGGAAAATCCGCCAAAAAGATTTTACCTATTTGATGACTTTTGTCTGGATGTAGAAAACTGTCAATTGCTGCGACGCGGCGAGGTCATTGCGCTGCCGCCAAAAGTGTTCGATACCTTGCGGGTGATGGTAGAAAATCGCGGTCGTATCCTGGACAAAGAGTTTCTGATGAAATCGCTCTGGCCGGATACCTTCGTCGAAGACGGTACGCTCGCGCAATATGTTTTCCTCTTACGCAAAACTCTGAATGAAGAGAGCAACGGTCAACGCTATATCGAAACCGTTCCCCGGCGCGGCTATCGTTTCGTGGCTCCAGTACAAGAAGTCAGCAACGCCAATGTTTCGGAGCCACCGCTTTCAATTTCAATTCCAGCCCAAACCAACGGCACACATCTTTTTGAAGCCTCATCTGTCAATGGCAAGGGTTCCACTAGCGCCAAACCGCTGCTGACAGAATCTACGCCGCAATCCGTTGCGATCAAGGCGGCTTCGGGCAATCGCTTCAAGCTTGCAATTGCAGCCATCTCACTGTTTCTGTTGATCTCGCTTTCGCTTGGGTATTTCTTCCTGCGGCAGAATCCATCGCCATTGCTGACCAATCAAAACATGCAAATCACCAGGCTGACGGTGAATGGCAAGGCAGGGATTCCGGTGCTCTCGCCCGATGGAAAATATGTGGCGTATCGCGTGGATGATGCGGGTAAGCAAAGTGTCTGGTTGCGACAAATCGCCGCCGCCAATAGCGTTCCGATTGTACCGGCTGCCGAGATGGAATTGACGGGGTTGAGCTTTTCCCCGGATGGCAATTTTTTATATTACACCGCCTATCAACGACCCCCGATTTATGGGGCGCTATATCGAGTGCCTGTCTTGGGCGGCAGTGCCGTGAAGTTAATCGAAGATGTTGATAGTTCGATTGCGTTCTCGCCCGATGGAAAACGCATCGCATTTATTCGTTTAGCTCCGCTGGAGGGGGATTCGTTTATCTTCACCGCCAATGCAGATGGCAGCCAGCAACAAAAGTTAGCGACGCGCAAATTGCCGGACTACTTTCATTTTGAAGGAGGCTTGGCCTGGTCGCCCGATGGGACGCTAATCGCCTGTCCCACCGGTAGCAGCGGAAACAATGGTCCATTCATGAACCTGGTTGCAGTGAATGCAAAATCTGGACAGGAAACCGTTCTCACCACGCAGGAATGGCGCAGAACCGGGCAAGTGGTCTGGCGCAATGATGGCAGCGGTCTGGTAGCAGTAGCGCGAAAAAAAGATTCCCCACTGGCCAGCGATCAGTTGTGGTTCTTCCCCTTTCCGAAAGGCGAACCGCGAAAAATCACCAATGATTTAAACGCTTACGAAGGGGTCAACCTTAGTCAGGACTCGCGCAAGCTGGTCACAGTGCAGTCGGCGAAAGTCGCAAACTTCTGGCTGGTTCCAGAAGCAGATGCCAGTCGCGCGGTGCAAATCGGAGGACAAAGCATTGACAATCACGCCCACCGATTGGGCCTAACCTGGACACCTTCCGGCAAATTGATCTACGGGTCGTACGCGAGCGGCAATGCGGATTTATGGCAGATGGATGCGGACGGGCAACGTCAACAACAACTCACGACGGATGCGAATATAGACCTGGCCCCGGCTGTCTCGTTTGATGGTCGCTACCTCGTGTTTGTTTCGGATCGGGGTGGTGGCTTCAGCATCTGGCGGATGGATGCCGACGGGTTGAATGCGTTTCGGTTGACTCAGGGGCAAGCTGACCACCTGCCGTGCTTCACGCCCGATGGGGAATGGGTGTTTTATACAGCCTCCACTCATGAGCAACCCACCGTCTGGAAAGTGCCGACCAAAGGTGGCACCGCGATTCAATTTTCATCAACCTCATCCTTTAGCCCAACCGTGTCGCCGGATGGGAAATGGGTTGCCATGTTCATCGCCGTTCCAAAGGCACTTTTATATAAACTGGCAATCATTCCTACGACCGGCGGGGACCCAACAAAAATTTTCGATGTCGTTCCGCCCGATATTCCGGTGGTGCGGTGGTCTGCCGATAGCCGGATGGTAACGTACGTGGACACCAAACAAGGCGTGTCGAATATTTGGGGCCAGCCCATTGATGGAAGTCCCGCAAAACAACTCACGGATTTCAAATCGGATCGGATTTTCCGTTTTGCGTGGTCGCCCGATGGCAAATCACTGGTGTGTGAACGCGGTTTTTATGTGAATGACGTCGTCCTCATGAGCGATTTTCTGGTCTCATAATCGCTTCTCTTACTTTTCCCATTACTGAAAAAGTCCAAGCCTATCAATCACTTGATTCCCTCTTGATCCTTCCTTGATGAATTCTTGATCTGGTTTTCATTTTCCCATCAAGACGAATTCCTCACGACGACGTAAAGTTTTCACGAACTGAGCTGTTGTCCGCTTTTATCACGGGCAATCAATCAAGTCCTTGCCTGCCCAGCTTCAAGCGAAGCGCGTCAGCGGCTGACACTCCCGACTCGACAAGCAGGCAAGGATTGTTCGTACCATCATTCACACCAGAGGAATTCCATGAAAACCCGCCCAATCGCGCTCACCATCGTTTTACTGGCATTGACCTTCACGACCGTCTTCGCCACGGAGAAACCTGATCTCAACGGTACCTGGTTGATGGACAAGACCAGGAGCGAAGGTCTCCCCAAAGAGATGGAACAGAAGATGAGGGTCACACAAGAAGGCGACAAACTTGACCTCGAAACCGATCTCTTTCAAGGCGATGATGTCACTACCGTTCACGATGGCTATCAACTCAACGGACAAGCAGTGGACTTCCCCGCACGCCTGCAATCCGGGCAAACGACGACTGGCAAACGGACCGCGAAATGGAATACCGATGGCACCGGATTCGTAGTCAAAGAAGCAGCCACTTTTGACACTCCGGAAGGAAAGGTTTCGATTACGATGGAGCGCAAATGGACGCTCTCGGCGGATGGCAAAACGCTCATTATTGAATTGCATCACACCGGGCCAAATGGGCCGATTTCCACCAAACGCACCTTCCAACGGAAATAAAATGCTCTAAAGTAAAACGATGAAGCAGTTGATCTCATGGTTAGCGTTGGTGATGTGGGCAGGTCTTGGGCTTGGCGCGCAACCCTCGCCACGAAACAATCCTGACGAGGCCTTCGAGCAAATCATACTGGACGCGATGAAGGCGGCTCAAACTCCTGGTGCAGCCGTTGTCATCGTGAAAGGAAATCAAGTCATCTATGCCAAAGGCTTCGGGGTCACAAGCATTGAAGACCAGACTCCTATCTCAACCGATACACTGTTTCGGCTCGGCTCCACGACGAAGATGTTCACCTCCGCCGCATTGGTGAAGTCCGCTGATAGCCGCAACCTCAAACTCAATGCCCCATTCGCAAACTACGCACATGGCCTGGATGCCAAAATCGGCCAGATCACAACCCATCAACTCTTGAGCCATAGCTCCGGCCTCCGCGACTTTGCGGCAACCGTGTCGTCCCACGACGATGATGCCATTGCCAAAATGGTACGCGCGTGGAAAGGCGATGTCTTTTTCGGTGAGCCGGGAAAGATTTATTCGTATTCGAGTCCTGGCTATTGGTTGGCGGGATTTATGTTGGAAGAAGTGGAGAAGCAACCATACGCCGAAGCGATGAAGCGGTTGTTGTTCAAGCCACTGGGTATGAATCGAACGACCTTCCGCCCGCTGGAAGCGATGACGTTTCCACTTGCGATAGGCCACCGACTGGAAGCCAACAAACCGACCATCATTCGCCCCACATTTAATAACAATGCGATGTGGCCTGCGGGTTCGATGTACTCCAGCGCCAATGATCTGGCACGCTGGGTTATCGCCTTTCTCAATGAAGGCCGGATTGACGGAGCGCAAATACTTTCGCCCACACTCATCAAGCAACTTTCATCGCCCCACGTTGCGATACCCGGCGGGGTCACTCAATTTCACGGTTATGGGCTGATGGTATCGCAGGAACGTGGCATACCCATTGTCGCCCACGGCGGCTTCAGCACAGGCTATGGTTCGATGATTCAAATGGCCCCGCAACATCGCATCGGGGTGATCGTGCTAACCAATAAAAGCGGAGAAACCTTGCCCCGCGTGTGGCAAAAAGCGTTGGAAATGCACTTGCCTTTTGGGCCGCCCGAACCAGAGCCAACGGCCCAGACAATCACCGAAACAGAATTGGCGAATTGCCCTGGGCAGTATTCACATGCCCCCGGTCTGTTTGAAATTCTGAAATGGGGGAACCGATTGTTTTTTCGGGAAAAAGGTCAGGAAATAGAACTCAAGAAAATCAGCGATTACACATTCCTTTACGGCAACCATGACGAAAACATCGTGATCTTCGTCGCAGACCAAATGGGGCGGATCGAATATGCCTTCGATGGAATGTATGCCTCTCGAAAAGTCCGGGACCGCTGAACGTATTGCGGTCCGGTGGCCTCCAATCCAATTCCCACTCTTAGTCAGTGCTTGAGTAAATCCTGCAAACACTCCCACTGCGCAGCGGAAACAGGCATGACCGATAAACGTGGCAGGCGCACCAGATCAAAGTCCCGGAGTTCTTCAATCGCCTTGATTTCAGGGAGCGTTAGAGGGCGGGACATCCGGCGCTTGGGTTTGAGATTGACCACGACGATTTTTTCGTCGGGTTCCTTGGGGTCAGGATAGGCATCGCTGATTGCTTCCGCCAAGCCCACAATCGCTTTTTCATCTCCTGAATGGTAGATCAAGACTTCATCTCCCAATCGAACTTCTCGCAGATTTTTTAGAGCCAGGTTATTGCTGACACCGTCCCACACGGTTTTCTTCTCCTGCTCTAAATCACCATAGGAATAATCATCCGGCTCTGTTTTAAATAACCATCGTCGAGGCATGTTTTTATTTCTCTCTTAATTATTTTGGGCAAAGTATTTTCGGCCTTTCGGAATAATAGTGAGACATCAAATCTTGTCAAGTCTGAGGCGAAGGGTCCGACGCTTGACAAAATTGATTACTTTGCGATGTCGGCCAGAAGTGCCTCTGTCGCGTGCTGCAAATCCTCTGGGGCCAGGATAATTTGTAGCCCTCGCTGCCCGGCGCTAATGCTGACACGCTCAGACAAAATCACGGTTTCGTCAATCAGGACGGGGAATTTTTTCTTGGCACCCAGCGGAGAAACGCCGCCGCGAATGTATCCGGTCAGGCCCAGCAATTCCTTCACAGCGACCAACTCAATTTTCTTGTTGCCGCTGATGGTGGCTAATTTTTTCAAATCCAATTCGGCATCTGCCGCCACCAGCGTCATCATCACGCCGGTTTTATCGCCGCGCGCCACCAGCGTTTTAAAAACGGATTCTGGTGGCAGCCCCACTTTGCGCGCCACACTCACCGCGTCGAGTTCATCTTCGTTGACTTCGTAGGCGCGCAATTCATACGCAATATGCAGTTGATCGAGCAAACGGGCAGCAATTGTCTTCATGGTTTTTTCAGCAATTTTCCGTAACTTGACTTGCTGTAAGTCTGAATGACAAGATGTCGGTTCATTAGCTTCAAACTACTAGGCAAATTTACTCGATTCGATCACAAATGAAAATTGCCACTTGGAACGTAAATTCAATTGCTGTGCGCTTACAGCAGGTCTTGAACTGGCTCGCCGACAATCCTACTGAGGTGCTTTGTTTGCAGGAGATCAAATGCGTTGATGAAAAGTTTCCGCTTCAGGCTTTTGTGGAGGCGGGCTACTTTGCAACGTTTTACGGACAACCTTCTTACAACGGCGTCGCGATTATCTCCAAGGTCGAAGCGCAAAATGTCGAACGTGGATTTGATGGCGATCTGGTCACAGGGCAACGTCGGTTCATCGCCGCAACCTTCGATGGCGTGCGTGTCATCAACACGTATTTTCCGAATGGCCAAGCAGTGGATTCCGAAAAGTTTGTTTACAAACTCGGATGGATGAAAAACCTGCGGCACTATCTGGATTCGCATTGCGATACCCAAATGCCGGTCGCGTTGTGCGGCGATTACAACATTGCGCCCGATGACCGCGATGTCTACGACCCGAAAGCGTGGGAAGGGCAAATACATTGCAGCCCACAGGAACGCGACGCTTTGCAGGAAATCAAAGATTGGGGTCTGGTGGATACATTTCGCCAACATCAAGCCGAACCCGGATTTTATTCGTGGTGGAATTACCGCGAAGGTGGCTTTCGGCGAAATCAGGGCCTGCGCATAGATCATATCTGGGTATCGCAGCCGCTGGCTGACCAATGCGTCGCCGCGTGGATTGATAAGGTTCCGCGCACGTGGGAGCGCCCCTCCGATCACACGCCCGTCGTTGCCGAATTCACACGATGACGAGGGGCCACCGCTGCGCACCTTAAAACGGGGAATCACAATGGCCTTACCAACCCGACAAAATCCTGATACCGATGAACTGGAAGTGTATATTCACGAGCAATGGGTTCCCTTTCAGGAATATCGTGACAAACAAATTGCCGACGCCTACGAAAAGTCTGTCATCTTTTTGCGCGAACGATTGAGCGAAGATGATGCGCGCCAGGAACAGGAAACTCAAACAAAGGATTTATCTCATGGCTGATTCGAATACCTCACTTACAAATGCAAAATCACTGGTGATTGAAAAGGGCGAATTTGATTACATCACGCTCGAACAAGCCGATGGCAAAGCCACAACTGTCAAATTTCAAGTCATGAACCCCAGCGTCACTATCGGCGATGTGCTGGTGATTTTGGACGGCACCGAAATTCTTTTTCACGGAATGTTGAGCCGGATGGAGGATGGCTGGGCAACGGCATCAGACCCGCGTGGTTCGCTGCTGCCCGCGACTACAGATTAATGTGGCAGCGGCATCGCATTCTGTGGACATCCATCGCCATCGGCTGGCTATTGATTGCTGTTTCGTTCACGCTGAACTACTTCCTTTTCGCGCAACATTACGTCGAAATTTTCTCGCCACGGCCCACCTTTCAGCAAATGCTGGTGTGGGAAATTCCGTATTGGGTGCTCTGGGCGGCCTTGGCTCCCGTCGTGTTCACGCTCACGCGACGCTTTCCGCTGGAACTCAAAACCGCCCTTCCAAACTCACTCGTCCATCTTGCCGCTGCATTACTGCTGTCAGTTCTGCATCGCGTCGTGTATTTGCCCGTTTGTTGGTTGCTTTATGTGGACGCCTATCGCAAGAAGCCGTCACTGATTGATCTGTATGCTTCCGATCTGTTCTTCAATCTGCAAACCGGCTTAATGTGTTATGGCACAATCCTGCTGGTGAGCAACGTGATTGATTATTATGAGCGCTATCAAGCAGGCGAATTGCAAACGTCGCAACTCAACGCGCAATTGGCCGAAGCGCAATTGCAGGCGCTGCGTATGCAATTGCAACCGCATTTTCTGTTCAATACGCTGAATTCGATTTCGGCTTTGCAATTGACCGATGTCGAAGCGGCCAATCAAATGACGGCGCGGCTCGGCGATTTTCTACGAATGACGCTGGACAATGTCGGCACGCCACTCGTGACCTTGCGCGAAGAGATGGAATTCCTGCGCAGCTATTTGGCTATCGAACGCATTCGTTTTCAGGATCGCTTGCAAGTGACGATGGACATTGCGCCGGAAACGCTCGATTTGAAAGTACCGAATTTGCTGCTGCAACCACTGATCGAAAACGCCATCAAATATGCTGTCGTGAGACGAACCGGGCAAGGGGTGATCATGTTACGTGCGCGACACAATTCCGGCGAGTTGCAGATTGAAGTCGAAGACAATGGGATCGGATTGCAATTGCCGCACAACAGCAATCGTGCGACGCGGGGCGGCGTGGGATTGGCGAATATAAAAGCGCGCCTCGAACAACTTTACGGCCACGCGCATCGCTTTGAACTGCAAAACGCGACGGGTGGCGGTGTCCTCGTGACCATCGCCCTTCCAATTGAAGAGCGCACGTAATCCTGTCCCTTGTCCCTTGTTCATTGTATGCAGGTAAGAAGGCGGAGAGTGTTTCCTTAACATTCAATGGAGAATGAACAAGGGAAAAAGGACAATGTTGGTATCGTATGAGCAAACCTGGTTCGCAACCGATTCGCACGGTGATCGTAGATGACGAATTGCTCGGACGCACTGTCATTCGAGAGATGCTGCGCGGTGAGGCGGAAATCAACCTCATTGGCGAATGCGCGAACGGACGCGAAGCGATTGATTTGCTGCGCAAAGAACAACCCGACTTGCTGTTCCTGGATGTACAAATGCCTGTGCTGGATGGCTTCGCCGTGCTGTCGGCATTGGATGTTTTGCCGTTCACGATTTTTGTCACAGCCTACGATCAATATGCCGTGCGCGCGTTTGAAGTTCATGCCGTAGATTATTTGCTGAAGCCCTTCGACCGCGAACGCTTCGGCAAAGCTTTGCAGCGCGCGAAAACGGCCTTGCGACAAACCCAGACCAACGCCATCAACGAACGAATCCTCGCCTTGCTCGAAGCGCAACAACCAAAGCCTGATTACCTCGAACGCTTGGTCATCAAAGCCAATGGCCGCGTGCTGTTTTTGAGCGCTGATGAAATTGATTGGATCGAGGCGCAAGGCAACTACGTTTGTTTGCACAGCAAAAAGGAATCGTATTTAGTGCGCGAAACGATCAGCGGTTTAGAAGCACAACTTGACCCAAAGAAATTCGCGCGCATTCATCGCTCAACCATCGTCCAACTGAATCGCATCAAAGAACTGCATCCCTGGACACACGGCGAATATCGCGTGCTCCTGAAAGACGGCACAGAATTGACGCTAAGCCGCAGCTACCGCGATCATTTTCAATCCTTGTTAGGCCAGTCAATGTAACGGCTCACCCCACCTCACTTCCGTCTCATCACTATTGATCTCACCTCTGTCACATAAAGCTCACGCACATTTGCCCTTCCTGCGTAACATCCCGCCGCACAACTACATTCGATAAAGGAAACGCAGATGAACAAACTCTTCGTGACAAAACCGCTCGACAAAATTCTGGGCGAAGCACAAGCTGAAGGACAACACCATCTCAAGCGTGTGTTAGGCCCGCTCAATCTGATTGCGCTCGGCATCGGCGCAGTCATTGGCGCGGGCATTTTTGTGATTACCGGGCAAGCCGCCGCGCGTTACACCGGCCCCGGCGTAGCGTTATCGTTTGTGTTGGCAGGACTTGGCTGCGCGTTCGCAGGCTTGTGCTATGCCGAACTCGCCGCGATGATTCCGATTTCAGGCTCAGCATACACGTACGGTTATGCGTCGCTCGGTGAGTTGGTCGCGTGGATTATCGGTTGGGATTTGGTGCTCGAATACGCTTTCAGCGCGGCGACGGTGGCTTCAGGGTGGAGTGGAAATTTCGTGATTCTGCTCCAAGACTTCGGCGTTCACTTGCCGCCGCAATGGATTGAGACGCCGGGGACGCAACTCTATTTCTTCCAAGACCGCTGGCAATTGCTGACAACGATAGAACCCGCGCTCAAAGCGGCTGGCATCAGTGTTGACAGCCTGCCGCACGCGACGGCGATTTTCAATCTTCCCGCGTTTCTGATCGTGTGCGTTGTCAGTCTGATTCTGGTCGTTGGCGTGCGCGAATCGGCGAACTTCAATGTCGTCGCAGTTTTTATCAAAGTCGCAACGGTCATCATCTTCATCCTTATCGCTGCCGCGTTTCTCTGGAAAAATCCGAGCGTTGCCGCCAATAACTGGACGCCGTTCATCCCTGAAAACAAAGGGAGTTTCGGCGAATACGGCTGGTCGGGTATTGCGCGTGGCGCGTCGAGCATCTTTTTTGCGTACATTGGCTTCGATGCCGTTTCGACCGCCGCGCAGGAAGCCCGCAATCCGCAGCGCGATATGCCGATTGGCTTGCTCGGCTCGTTAGCGATTTGTACGGTGCTCTATTTGATCGTCGGCACGATTCTGACGGGCGTTGTGCATTACTCGCGCTTGAATGTGCCTGCGCCGGTGGCGTTGGCGATTGAAGCGACGGGGGTGAAATGGGGCAGTTTGTTGGTCATCGGCGGATCGCTCGCGGGATTGAGCACGGTGATGCTGACGACGTTGATGGGGCAATCGCGGATTTTTTATTCGATGTCAAAAGACGGTTTGTTGCCTGCGTGGGCGAGCGCGATTCATCCGCGTTTCAAAACGCCGTGGATTTCGACGATTGCGGTCGGCTTGTTTATTGCCGTCTTTGCCGGATTGCTGCCGATCAGCATTCTCGGTGATTTGGTTAGTATTGGGACGCTCCTTGCTTTCATCATCGTGTGCATTGGCGTGTTGGTATTACGCAAGCAACGCCCTGACATCGAACGCCCATTCAAAACCCCGCTGATGCCGTTTGTGCCGCTGGCAGGCATTGGGATTTCGCTGGTGCTGATGTTCAGTTTGCCGCTGGATACCTGGATGCGCTTAATCGTATGGTTGTTGATTGGGTTTGCGATTTACTTCGGATACAGCCGCAAGCACAGTCGCGTGCAGAGCGAGCAGCATTAGCCAACTAACGGCAAGCGTATTTCGATCAATAATCCACCGCCCGCCGCGTTCTCCGCTTTGACGGAACCATTGTGCAATTTGATGGCGCGCTCGGTGATCGCCAGGCCCAATCCGATACCGCCGGTTTGCCGGTCGCGCGCATCGGCGACGCGATAGAACGGTTGGAACAATTGCTGAAGAGATTCCGCTGGAACGCCTGCACCATAATCACGCACGGAGATGACGGCTTCGTTTGAGCTTCGTTGCAAACGAACTTCGACGGCTGAGCCTTCCGGCGTGTAGCGAATCGCGTTGCGCACCACGTTCTCAATCGCGCGCCGCAGCAGTTCGCTGGAACCGCCTAATTGCGCGTCGTCGGCTTGTAGCAATTGGACTGAACGCTGGTTGCTACGCGCTTCAAAATCAGCGTCAGCAACAATCTCCCGCACAAGATTCGTCAAATGGACAGGCGCATTGCTGGTGGCGCTCTGTTGGCTTTCCAACTTCGAGAGCGCCAGCAACTGCCCAATCAATTCGTTCAATCGCTCCGATTCATGCCCAATGCGATTGAGCATTGGCATAGCCTCTGCACCAGCACGTTGTCGTGCCAATTCGAGCGCGACACTGAGCCGCGTCAGAGGCGAACGCAACTCGTGTGAGATGTCGCTGAGCAAGCGTTTTTGTGCATTCATCAACCCTTCGATTCGTTCCGCCATCGCGTCGAAATCCTGCCCTAGCTCCATCAACTCATCGCGGCGTTTCTCTAACTTTGCACCGACACGCGCGGACAAATCGCCATTTGCCAGACGGCGTGTCGCTTCGCGCAACTTGCCAACCGGCGCAGTTAAATATCGAGCCAACAGAAAGCACAGCAACCCTGCCATCCCAAAGATCGCCAACCCGCGCGCCAGCCGCACGCCAAACGGGACACGAAAAAAGACGAGCGGCAACTTTGGCGGCTGTGCGACAAAGACATAATTTTTCCCGCTGATCGAGGTCACAAGATGCGCGGTTAAAGCCCCCTGCCCGTCGTTTTCCATCATCGTGCGCCGTTGTGATGAAACCATTGTCACCAATTTCAAAGCATTCGGCGGCGGCGCAAATCCTGTAATTTCGTGCTGCAAATCATCGTACACCACAACCTGTACATTGGTATTGCGTGACAGCCGCAACAACAGTTCGCGGAACTTGTCGCGGCCTTCGTTTTCATACAGTTCAATCGCGGTTTGCAAATACACTGTGATGGCATTCTCACGCAAATCCATCCAACGCTGGGTTAGTGGCTCCGATTCCGTCGAGATGATGACCAACACCGAAACGGCAATCAACACGCCTATCGTCAGCCAAAACCACAGGAAGATTTTGAGAAATAAGCTGCGAAACATCCTCGTCACCTCGTGTAAATGTAACCCAGGCCGCGCACCGATTTGATGCGTTCAATACCATCCGCACGGTCGCCCAGCTTTTTGCGCAGATTGCTGATGTGCATATCAATACTGCGATCAAAGGGGGAAAATTCTTTGCCGAGTGCCAGCTTGGCGATGTCTTCACGCGTCACGACTTTGCCCGCCGATTGCAGCAGCAATTCAAGCAAATCAAACTCCGCGCTGGTCAACTCAATCACCTGCCCCTTGCATCTCACCACCCGCGCACTTTTGCTCAAGGCAACATCATCCACGATCAAACTTTCTGTCGTTGGCGGTGCTACCGGTTCTGGTTGCATGCGCCGCAACACAGCCCGAATGCGCGCCACCAATTCACGCGGGTTGAACGGCTTCGGCAAATAATCATCGGCCCCCAATTCAAGCCCGATGATGCGATCCACATCTTCACCGCGCGCCGTCAGCATAATGATCGGCGTGCGTTTCGCCGCGCGAATCCGGCGCAATACCTCAAAGCCATTCAGACTCGGCAACATCACATCCAGCACAATCAAAGCGAATTCTTCGGCCAACGCTCGCTTCACACCTTGTTCGCCATCATGAACCGCAGCAATCGCAAATCCTTCCAGGGTCAAAAACTCGCCGACCAATTCACAGAGTTCGGCATCGTCATCAATGATTAAGATTTTCTCCATGCGACCTCCCGCGAAACATCCTACTGCAACGAGCCTTGAGCGATTGTAAAGAAATGTCAATGCAAAGCTGACAAACCTTTACCATCGCTTGACCAAGTTCATACGCTACACCACGCGATTTTGTCGTTTAATGCAACGTGTCGGGAACACGAAGTTCCGATGCAGTACAGGAAGCAGTAGCAACCTGAAATTGGAATAAGAGTTCGAACCAGAAAAGGACAACACTATGAAGAAAAAAATTATCATCACCATCAGCGTCGTCGCGTTGCTCATTATGGGCACGATCATCGCCTTTGCTTCACAGCAGCATTTCGGCAAGCATCGGTTTGGCGGACGTGGCCTGGCGGGAAATCCTGAAAAGTTCATCGAACACGCGCTGAATCGTGCGACGGTCGTGCTGGATTTGACCGATGAACAAAAGACGAAGATCAAAGCGATCATCGAAGCTGAAAAACCTGTTGTGCAACCGCTGCTGAAACAGATGGCAGATCAGCGGCAGGAGCTGTTGCAAGCGACCGGCAACGGCCAGTTCGACGAATCTCAGGTGCAAGCCATCGCGGCCAAACAAGGCCAAACGATGTCGCAATTGATCGTTGAAAAAGAACGCGCCAAATCGCAAATCTACGCCGTGCTGACGCCGGAGCAACGTGCCAAAGCCGAAAAGATGCGCGATCATTTTATGGGTCGCCTGCAAGATCATTTCAGCAAATAACCCTAACACGTAGTAGCGAATTCATTCGCTTACCTTCAGGCGCAAATAAATTTGCTACTACGTGATTCCAACCTCAACTTTCACCCACGGAGATTACAATGAAATATTTGACCATCACCCTTTTAGCCATTACAGCAGTCACCTTCACCACCCAGGCCCAACGAATCGGCGGCAGAGCACAGAAACCCAATAATGACGCGGCTCGCACGAAACCCACCGGTTCAAATCTGTCGCCCACACAACAACAAAACATCCAAAAACTCCAAGCTGATTTACAGGCCATCAAACAAGGTTCGCAAGTTACGACCGAACAAAAACAAGCCCTCAAAAATGACCTGATGGCGATGGCCGACGGCGCGACGAAACCTGATCCGGCCTTAGTCCAGCAACTCGCCAACGACCTGTCGGAAGCTATTGCCGATGGCAGCATTGATAGCAAAGAAAAAGCCCAACTCGCCAACGATCTGCAAAAAGTCATGAACAGCGCAGGCATCCCGCCCGAAGAAGTCAATCAAGCCATCGCGGATGCACAGGCGATTCTCGCTTCGTCCGGCGTAGACAAATCGGCGGTGCAAACGATTGTGAATGATTTGAAGGCGATTGCAACGGAGGCAAAAAACAATGCGCCTAACGGCGGTGCCAAAGCCGCAGGATTCAAAGGCAAATTCAAACGTAATAATTGATTAAGGAGAGGGCGATTCAGCTTTGTACAGAACGTTGCTCAATCGCCCTCGGCTTTTAATAAGGTGAAGGTGATCGCCGTACCCCGCTCGACTTCGGATTGCACGCTGATTTGTCCACCGTGTGCTTCAATCAATCGTTTGGAAATCGCTAACCCCAAACCGCTCCCGTCCCTATTTGTGCCTGGCACACGCACGAAGCGGTTGAAAATACGCGGCAAATATTCGGGGGGGATACCGCGCCCGGTGTCGGTCACAGAAATCGCCACGTGATCGTCCAATTCAGCGGCGGAAATCGTAATCTCGCCACCGCGCGGCGTGTGGCGGCGGGCATTTTGCAGCAGATGCGTAAGGACACGTTTGATCTGCTCGCAGTCCGCCAACACCTCAGGCAGGGTGTCAGACAGTTCTACCTTGAAGACCAAATCGCTACCTTCAATTTGTAACTGCAACGATTCGATCAGCGGCCCGAGGCATTTGGCCAGTTTGATGTTTGTGAGGCGCGGCATCTGTTCGCCAGATTCAATGCGGGACAGATCAAGCAAGTCCTGGAGAAGTCGTTCCCACCACTCCACCTGCTCCCGGCAATTAAAAAGCAAATCGCGCTGTGTATCGTTAAGTTCGCCCGTGACTTCGTCCAACAAACAGAACAAACTCATTTGCAATTCTTTGACTGGCTCCTGCAATTGCGCCGAAGCCGTGGCAATGAATTCAGACTTCAGCCGATCCACCTCTTTCAAGTGCGTGATGTTTTCCAACAACACAACTGTCCCGATCAAATATTGCTGTTCATCGCGCATTTGAGTCGTGCGCAAACGATACGCCTGCTCCGTGCCGTTCAATGAAATGGGGATTGCCGCTGCGATGCTTTCACCCACACTATTGCGTTGCCAATTCAAGGCGTCCGACACGGCCATCGCAATGCGTTTGTCCGGTGTGATTTCCGCGATAGGCTTGCCAAGACTCACAGCTTCCGGGCCGAAAATCTTTTCGGCGGCGGGGTTAAGTTTCGTGACGTTTCCTTTTTCATCGGTCACTAAAATCGGATCGTAAAGCGAATCAATCGTCGCCTCCGTCGTCTGCTGCGCGATGAAAAGCTGGCCCAAGTCAGAGCGCCGCAATTGCCGCAGCCGCTCGGCCATGCGATTGAATTCAGCGGCTAAAATACCAATCTCATCGCGCGAAGAAATGGGGGCTTTGGTATCTAAATCGCCGCCCGCGATTTTGGAGGCTGTTGCACGCAAAGCCAGCAAAGGCTGTATAATTTTTTGCGATAACCACACAGCCAGCAGCATTCCGGCAATCACCAAAATTCCTGCCAGCAAGCCTGTCCAGCGAAACCATTGGTTTGCCACCTGGGTGGCGTTTTCTGATTTGATTGCCATCGCCTGTTGATTCAAGCGCAACAGCCGATCACAGTCTGCGCGAAGTTGATTGAAGAGCGGCTCCAGCCGACGGAAGTAAGGCACATTGGCCGTGGTCGCATTTGGCTGTCTGGCCAGCGCATCGAATTCCTGATAATACGCCGCGCGATCCCGACGAATCGCAGCAATAATTTCCACCTCGCCCGGTTCAGTAATGTTGTTCGCGGCTTTTTCCAGTGCCGCATCGAAGCGTTGCCGATGTTCGCGCATCTGCGACTGAGCGCGTTCCTGTTGACCGAGCAATAAAAAGAGCGCTGCCGAATCCTGCCGCTCCAGGCTTTCTTTCATATCCTGCGCCGCCACAACGGAATCGTAATTCTCCGAAATAATCAGCCGCGCCACGCTGCCCATTTGTCGCAAGCGCCAGGCGCTCCATCCACCCAATGCCAGCAGCGCAACGACGAAGAGCAAATAGCCCACGAGTAATTTGACACGCAAACTCATGACGCCACCTCCCGATCATCGTTGCGCCCACGTTCGGCTTCGTCTCCGCCCATTGGCACAATCTGCACCGTTGCATCGCGCACCTCAGCCAGAAAACGATTGACGACCGAACCACGCAGCAGTAAGTCCCAGCGCGACCGCGCCGATTGTCCAAATATTACGTGCGTGATGCCTTCGCGCCGGGCAAAGTCAATTAGCGCATCGGCCACGCGCTTGCCTTTCAACTTGACGATTTTTGCGCCCAATTCTTCGGCAAAACGAATGTTTTCCTGCAACGCGACATAATCGGTTGGATCAATGCGCCCCATCTCTTCCTGAGGCGTTTCGACGTAAACCGCATACCAATCCGAAGCGAGACGCCCAGCAATGCGTGAGCCGATGCGCAAGAGCCGTTTGGCACTGCCACGCGACGCCATACACACCATCACCTTGTCGGGAATAACCGCTTGCTCCAGGCCTTCGCGGGAACGATACGACTGCGCTTTCTCGGCCTGATCTTCGGCGAGTTGTCGCAATGCCAATTCGCGCAGGGCCGTCAGATTGCCTTTGCGAAAGAAGTTGTTGAGGGATTGTTCGATCTTTTCGACACCATAAATCTTGCCTTGCCGCAAGCGCGTTCGCAGCGTGTCCACAGAAACGTCTACGTTGACGACCTCATCGGCACGTCGCAAAAAATGATCGGGCACGGTTTCACGTACGCGCACGCCTGTGGTACGCGCGACGGCATCGTTGAGCGATTCGAGATGCTGAATGTTGACGGCGGTGATGACGGAAATTCCAGCATCGAGCAAGTACAATACATCTTCGTAACGCTTGTGATGCTTCGAGCCAGGAACATTCGTGTGTGCAAGTTCGTCCACAATCGCAATCGCCGGGCGGCGCGCGATGACTGCGTCTACATCCATGTCTTCGAGTGTCACACCGCGATATTCGATCCTGCGCATTGGCACTCGTTCCAAGCCATCAATCAACGCCGCCGTCTCCGCGCGCCCGTGCGTTTCGACGACGGCGATGACGATGTCTATGCCCTGCCGCTTGAGCTGTTGCGCATCTTCCAGCATCTGAAACGTTTTGCCGACGCCTGGCGCTGCGCCGATGTAGACGCGCAGCCGTGCTCGCTCGCTCTCTTTAAGTTGCGCAAGTAACGATTCAGGAGATGGTCGTCGGTCGCCGTTGTTCATAATTTCTGCGATGTAGCGCGGGTTGCTTAATCGCGAGCTTCTGTTTGGAAGGGAAGCGAGTTAGCAAATCGCGCTACATCAACGATGAAACCTCCGCTGCGGTAACAGCGAAGGCTTCGATTTCACGACCGACCCGGTCTGTTCTGGAAACTTCGCGTGCCGACGTGTGGGAGGCATCCTGCCACGTTTCGCCGCAAACATCAATACGGCAAACGAGCCGTGACAGGAGCTTTTCATGTCAAATAACCCGCAACGTTTTTCTCCTCCTCTCACTTTCTCAACCAGGTTCAGTCTGGCTGTTTTGGGCTGTGGTTTGGGGCTGTGTTTGCTAACCATCGCTGCCACTGCACAATCCGCAGGTGACAGGTTGCAAGGCCGTGTAGCCGACAGCAACGGCGCAGTTTTGCCTGGAGCATCGGTCACGTTGCACAACCTGAGCACGGGGCTGGAACGCAACAGTGTGACAAGCGCCGATGGCAGATTTACATTTGCAGGCGTGCGCGATGGGCGCTTTCGCCTCACCGCGACGATCACCGGTTTTACGGCAACTTCGGTCATCGTCGAATTGCCGCGCCACGAAGCCATCACGCTGCAACTTGAACCCGGCGCATTGGCTGAACGCATCACCGTGATTTCTGGTTCGCGGCAGGAAGAATTGCGCGAATCACTAAATACGAAAGTAGACGTGATTGGCCGCAATCGCATCCGCGACACGGGCTACGAATCCGTCGCCGAAGTCTTGCAGCAATTGCCGGGCGTGTTAACACGACGCGGGTCTGACTCCGGCAATTCGGGCAGCGGCGGCGAACAGATTCAGGGCATTGATTCGCGCCAGGTGTTGGTGCTGTTTGATGGGCAACCCGTCATCGGCGCGCGCGGCATCAAGAGCGGCATTCTCAATCTGGATCGCCAGTCGGTGAACAATCTGGAAAGCATTGAAGTCGTCAAAGGCGCATCGTCGGCACTTTATGGTTCGGATGCGATTGGCGGCGTCATCAATCAAATCACGCGCGATCCGAAAGCGCCGATTGAATTGAACCTGACGGCATCGGGCGGCTCGCCGGGACGCGCGGATTATCGCGGTGATATTGGCTTCGGTGGCGAACGCTTCAGCGCGTTATTCAGCGGCGAGCGACACAAACAAAATCCGTTCGATCTGACGCCGACGACCTTCGATACGACGGGCGCAGGCTTTGGCCGCACGGATGCGTATGGTCGCTTGAAGTACAAACTCGCACCTTCGTTCTCGCTCGGCGCGTGGGCGCGCGGCTATTGGAATCAATCGCGCGGTCGTTCGCGCGGCGAAGAAGGCAATCAAGAAACCGTCACCGATGAAGATTCGCAGAGTTTCAATTTGCAGGGCGATTGGCAGGTCAGCGAGCGCGTGACAGCGCAGGCGCGTGGGTATCTGTCGCGCTTCGATGAAATCGGCGTCAACACGCTTGTGCCCAACACACGAGCCATTCCGCCGGGCAATTTGTTCGAGCGCTACGGCAAAGTGGATGGCTCAATCAACGCGATTCTCGGCGAGCATCAATTGCTGCAAGCGGGTGCGGAATGGACGACAGATCGCTATCGCGGTTTGAATCGGCTGGCGAATGACAGCGGGCATCAGATGAACACCGCATCATTCTTTGCGCAGGATCGCATCAGTCTGGCGAATCGTGTGACGCTGACGCTCGGCGGGCGCTTCGATCACAATTCGATTTTCGGCAACGCGGTTTCGCCGAAAGCTGCGGTCAATGTGCGCGTGCATGAATTGTTCCGCGCGCGTTTCTCGTACGGACGCGGTTTTCGCGCGCCCGATCTCGGTCAACTCTATTTTCGCTTCCTCAACCCGACCAATTTGTATCAGGTCATCGGTAATCCCGACTTGCGACCAGAGCGTGCAAACTCGTTCCAACTCGGCGGCGAATTCAATTCGCGCGGACGGCGAGCGCGGCTCGGCGTGAATGTTTTTTACAACGACGTCGAGAATTTGATTGATTCGGTGTCGCTCGGCTTCGTCGCCTCGTCGCAGCAACTGAGCGCGCTGTCGCAACAGTACGGCATTGATTTGACGCTGTTTCGTCCGGCGCTGAATCGTTTGCTGTTCATTTACCAGAACATCGCCGAAGCGCGCACCTACGGCGTTGAGTTGGATGGCGATGTGCGACTCGGCAAAGGCTTCAACTTCGGTGGCGCGTACACGAATCTCTCGGCGCGCAATGTGAAAGCGCAATTGCCGCTGACCGGACGCCACAAACATCAGGGCAACATTCGGCTCGCGTGGGAAAGCAATCAATCGCTCGGACTGCGTTGGAATCTGCGCGGCACGTTTTTCAGCAAGTGGATCAACACGCTCGGCACAACCACAACGAATGCGCAAACGGGCGCAGTCACGACAACGCCAGATGTGATTCCGCCGGGCTTTATGTATTGGGATTTCTATCTCGCCAAACGCATTTATCGCGGGCTGGAATTCTTTGGCTCAGTGGACAACTTCACCGACAGCCGCGATCCGAACGTCGGTCAATTGAACGCGACAGGCGCACCGCTCGCCATTTATCGCACGGAACTGGGGCGCACGTTCCGCATTGGGATGCGCTTCACGTGGGCGGGCGAACGCAAATAACACCAAACGGAGGTGAGTATGTTTCGCATCTTTGCCATTACCATTTTTGTTGTGGGCGTTTCGATTGGCGGTTATTACCGCTATCAGGCCGAAAAGTCAGGCGAGCGCATTACCTGGAACGAAGAAGGTGTTCCGATCATGGTTTTATTGCGGCTGTTTGGACTGCTCGGCTGGCTTTCGGTCATCACCTGGCTCATCAATCCCAACTGGATGCAATGGGCGGAAGTTGCGCTTCCTGATGGGGCGCGCTGGATCGGCGTTGGCCTGGGCATCATCGCTGTGCCGCTGATGTATTGGTTATTCAAGAGCATTGGCCGCAACATCACGTCAACCGTCAAAACCAGAAAAGACCATAAGCTAGTCACCACCGGCCCCTATCACTGGGTCAGGCATCCGCTCTACAGCGTCGGGACGATGTTGTTCCTCGCGTTTTCGTTGATGGCCGCGAACTGGTTCATCGCGCTGACGACGCTGCTGGGCCTGGTGATGTTGATGGTGCGCTTGCCCAAAGAAGAAGCGAACCTGATTGAGCGGTTTGGCGACGAGTATCGAACTTACATAAAACAAACCGGGCGTTTGATTCCCAAACTTCGGATACACCACTGATAACGTATGAACAATCATCCATCTCATCACGATGGACATCTCTGTGTCAGTTGTTACAAATGCACATCCGGCTGCATCCATCTGGAATACGCTAATGTGATGTTCACCTTCACGCAAGAACAGTTTCTATCTTTTTCTCAAGTCATCGGCGAGACGCGCCGCGTCCTGCTCGAAGAGCGACAAACGGAGCAAACGGAAAACCCATTTGCCAATGTCGAAGAACTGGTGATGTGAACATTCACGCAAAAGATGTAGCGCGATTTTGTAAAAAG
>JAEUQN010000350.1 GCA_016789725.1 Blastocatellia bacterium
GTCTCCTGGCCCCTCTCGGCTCGAAGTCCAGACAATGCGGCTGGCATCGGGCGACCAGAGCGGCCAGTTATCACTCGCCGAATCGAAGGTGAAACGCGCGTCCGTCCCGCGTGCCAGATCAAACAAGCGAATATCCAAACCTCGTGCCTGTGCCTCACGCCACCCTACTGCCAGACGCTGATTGTCGGCGGACAGCCTGGGGTCAACATAGATTCCTGCCGGACCAACTGTTCCCTGCTTGTTGCCCGCCCGATCAAACCAGGCGAGTTGCTGATTCGCATTTCCTTCGATCAAGACCAATACCCCATTGGTAGAAACAGAGAAGCGCCGAAAATTGTCAGGGGTTTGCACCTGCTCCGCGAGGCGCAGCGGTTCCCCCGCAAGCTGGTTGCGCCTGAAATCGTATTGCTGTGCCAGCAAGACTCCCTGCCGCACAAACAACAGATACCCTTCATTCTCTGCCGCCGGGTTCATGGTCACGGCGAAAGACAGGTTTTCCAGAGGCTGCAATAGTTTTGCTTCTCCGCCATCCAGCGAGGCCAGATAAACCGCACTCTTCGCCCGGTCATTGTTGATATTCGCAAACAGGAAGTGGCGGTCATCGGGCAGGAAGACGGGCGCAAGGTGTCGAGCTTCGCCCCGCGAACGATCCACGGTAGTGACTTCGGTGACGGCTCCGCCACTGGCTGAAATGCGCCTGATTCCAGCAGTTGCCCCGCCAAACAGAATGACTCCCTCACGATTCCAGGTGCCTGCGAAGTTGAATTGTGTGTCGCACAAAGTCTCCGGTGCGCCTCCATCCAGCGCGATCTTTTTGAGCTTTTCGGAATCAGCATAAGCCAGGTATCGGCTATCCGGCGACCAGAATGGAGCAGAAACTCTTCCTACCTCCGCCAGCGGTTTGGCCGTCGTGGAATTCAGTGGGCGCACCCAAAGTTGCGTCTTGCCTGCGACCGTAGCGACAAAGGCCAGCGTGCGCCCATCGGGTGAAATTGTGGGATAGTCAAAGCTCGTCGCCGTCTCCGGCGGCGTCACCGACAACCGCACCGTTTCCGCTTCCAAGGCCGGACGCCGGATATACGCAACGCCGAGCGCGAGTGCGATCAACGTCATCAGTCCCGCCGCAATCCAGCCCAACCGATCCCGCCAGCCGCTGCCTTTCGTTGCAGTCGAAGGCTCCAACGCTTGCACCGCTTCCGTCCGATTCGCCCCCGATGAACCCGGCGGCGTCAACGCCTCCAACGCAAAGCCCAAATCGCGTGCGGACTGAAACCGCATCTCTGGTTTCTTTTCCAAACAATGCCGCACGATCTTTTCCAACTGCGGCGTCACTTTCGGATTCAATTCGCTGAGGTCGGGCGGTTCTTCGTTCGCAATCGCGGCCATCGTTTCCGCGAGCGACTGCTTTTGAAACGCGCGTTCCCCGGCGAGCATTTCGTACAGGATCAGGCCGAAGCTGAAAATGTCTGACCGCTGTTCCAAATCCTGCCCGCGCACTTGTTCGGGCGACATGTAGGCCACCGTCCCCATCACTGTTCCCGGATTCGTGTATTGCTTGGCTGTAGCGACATCGGAACCGGCGGAAACATTGCGCGGCGGTCGCAGCTTTGCCAACCCGAAGTCGAGAATCTTGACGCGATTGTCTTTGGTGACGAACAGGTTTTCTGGCTTGAGATCACGATGCACGATGCCTTTTTCGTGGGCTGCCGCTAAGCCTGCTGCGATTTGCTGCGCGTACTCAACGCTACGGCGTACCGGCAATGCGCCGTTGTTGAGTTGGGCGCGCAGTTCTTCACCGTCGAGTAATTCGGCTACGATGTACGGCGCGTTGTCGTGCAGGCCGAAATCATGCACCGTCAAAATGTTCGGGTGGTTGAGCGCCGAAGTCGCGCGCGCTTCCAGTTCGAAGCGGCGCAAGCGTTCGGCATCGTTGGCCAGGTCAGCGGGCAGCACCTTGATCGCCACTTCACGGTCAAGGCGCAAGTCTTTGGCACGATAGACTTCGCCCATCCCGCCTTTGCCGAGTAGGGCGATGATTTCATACGAACCGAGCCGGATGCCGGGAGCAATGTTCATATAGGGCAAGTAACTCCTGCTGATGTTGGAAACCGAAACCGCTTGAGCTGAAGTAAGCAGCGTACAGCCAAGAACTGTCGCAAGCAATCCCGCACGTAGTAGATACCGTGTTGTGAGTCAAGCGGAAATTGCGTACTGGGGGTCATAATTTTGCTGATGTTTGAGCACG
>JAEUQN010000351.1 GCA_016789725.1 Blastocatellia bacterium
TGATTGGCAATGGCCCCGACGTGATGACGAAAGTCTCGATGGTCGGCAACGATTTGAAATTTACGGATGGCGGGTGGACGTGTGGCAAGAACGGCCAGAGCGTGCCTGTTGGAATGGGAACGCCGACCGTCAAAGTGTCGGAAATCACCGTCGGCGGAACCAAAATCAAAAAAGGCTAAGCAGCAAACGAAAGGAGCGAATTTATGAATGATTATCGCAATCTCGCCGCTGACTTGGTCGCGGCACTCAAAAAAGCAGGCGCGGACGCGTGTGATGTCTACATCGGCACGACCGCAAATTTCAATACCACTTTGCGGCTCGGCAAAATCGAGAAGCTGCAACAATCCACGTCAAAAGGCTTGGGAATGCGCGTTTTTAAAGGCGGCGCGCAGGCTTTGACCTTCACGACAGATTTCAATGACCGCACGGTCAAAGACCTGGTCAAAGAAACGATGGACATCGTCAAGGTTTCCAACGCTGACAAATTCAACGGCCTCGCGCCAAAAGAATTGTTGGGCAACTACGATGGCAAGCTGATGATCTATGATGACTCGTTGGCCAATGTAACGCCGGAGAAAAAAATTGAGTTGGTACGCGAGGCTGAAGAGTGCGGATTAAAGTATGACAAGCGCATCGTCAACTCGAACGGCGCGGGTTGGAACGATTCGCGCAGCCAGGTCACGTTGGCAACTTCGGACGGTTTTGTCGGTCAATATCGCACGACGATGGCGAGTATGTCCGTTCGTCTCCTGGCCGAAGCAGAGGGCGTCAAACACACCGATGGTTGGTTCACCTTTCATCGCTACTTCAATAAATTGGATAATCCGAAAGCGGTTGGCGAAGAAGCAGGGAAGCGCGTGGTGCGTCGGATTGGCGGGCAGAAAATCAAATCCCAGGCGATTCCCGTGGTGGTGTCTTCTGAAGTTAGCGGGGATTTCATAGATTCGATTTTCGGTGCCGCCTCCGGGCAAAGCATCTTTCGCAAAGCCTCGTTTCTGGTTGGCAAAGTTGGGCAGGAACTGTTTTCGCCGCTCATCACGATTGTGGACGATGCGACGATGCCGGACGGGTTGGCATCGCGTCCGTTCGATGCCGAGGGGATTAAGTCGTCACAAGTGACGTTGATCGAAAAAGGTGTTCTGAAAAATTACGTTTGTGATTCGTATTCGGCGCGGCGATTGAATCTGACGCCTACAGGCAACGCGCAACGCAGCTATCAGGGGATGCCGGGCGTTGGCGCGACAAACTTATTTATGAAGCCCGGCACGACCGACCCGAAGGACATTATAAAAAGCGTTAAGTCGGGACTATATCTGACCGAACTCAACGGCTTTGGCGACAATCCAGTGACAGGTGACATGTCGCGCGGCGCAGTTGGTTTTTGGATTGAAAACGGCGAGATCACGCATCCTGTTCAGGAAATCACGTTCGCGGGCAACCTGCTGAAGATGCTCAAAGGCGTGACGATGGTCGGCAATGATCTGAGCTTCAAACTGGGTTCGGTTGCTGCGCCAACGTTTCTGATTTCTGAAGCCACAATTGGCGGGGCCTAACTACATTAGGGGCGTGCCGAAACATGTACCGCAACAAAAAAGACATGATTCAGGGCAAAGTGGCCGGACGATTTCGAGGCGACATATTCCACCAGTAGGGTCGGGCAACCGTCAGCCGATGTTGTGTCAGCCGCTACGTTCGTGAGATCGCTATACAGAAGAACGAACAAGACAACGATGGTTGGCCGTCCAACGGCGAGGTGTTTCCCCTGACAACGTCTCGCCGCCTTAGTAGAATCTACTTGCGGAGAAGAATCACGAGCGGGGCTCCTTTGATACTTCCAAAGGGGCTCTCCACTTGTTCGGAGACGCCATTGCCGAGATTCCCTTCTTCGTCTTTTGCCCACGCAGTCTCGTGCCAAAATGCACCTGGAACAAGTTATCACCCTCCCGCTGTTGAATCGTCATCACCAGACTCAACGGTATGAATTTCGCCCATTGTTTCCTGCTATTTGCTACGGGTTGCATCTC
>JAEUQN010000352.1 GCA_016789725.1 Blastocatellia bacterium
GGCATTACTAGAGACGACTATATGAAGTATTGTCAAGAAGCAGGGCTATCAAACAAAGGACCCTAAAATCTACTGTCCGTTGACTCACGTATAAATCGGCTTCAGCATTTTGTTTACATACTCCATGCTGATGCGACAGGACTCTTGCGGTGTGAGCGTCGTTGTGTCCTGCTCAATATTGATCCAGCCCGTAAATCGAATTTCTTTCAGCAGCTTCATCACAACAGGAAAATTGACTTCGCCACGGCCTAATTCGCGCAGGTTTGGCGTGAAGTTGGGACGAACGAACGGACGGACGCCATCTTTGAAGTGGAAGTAGTTCAGACGCGATTTGTACTTGCGCAAAATCGCTGGGACGTCACCGCCGGCCAAATGAATGTGGCCCGTGTCTGCCGAGAAATGCACGTAACGTGGATCAGTCGTTTCCATCGCCAGATCAATTTCGGATGGCGTTTCGACCAATGTGTTCAGGTGCGGATGAATGCCGATTTGCAGGCCTTGATCTTTGGCGCGTTTACCGATTTCGTTGAGCAAAGGCGCTTGTTGTTTGATGAACTGTGGGCGGTCTACGTCAGCTTTGACGCCGGGTGGGCCGATGATGACATTCTTGCCGCCGAACTCTTTCAGCAAGGCAAAGCGTTTGTTCGCTTCCTGCAAAATCTCTTCGCGTTTGGTGGGATCGTAAAACGGCGCGCTCAGGTAATTGCCCGAAATCATCAGCTTTTTCTCGGTCATCAATTGCCGGAAGGTTTCGGTCGTTAAGCCGTTGCGTTCCAGTTCGCTACCTTGCGGCGAAAACTCAATGCCATCGGCCCCGACGGCCCGCAAATCGTTGAGCGCATCCTGGAGTTTGAGTGGTTGTCCCTTGAAATTGCGCCACAGCAAATAGCCCTGCGCCCAACGAATGCGCGGTGTTTTGACAGGCGCGGAGAAGGTGGGGACGCTGGCGGCAACAACGCTGCTGGCGAGAAATTTGAGAAGATCACGACGAGTTGGATGGTTCATATATTGCCAATCCTGCCTGCGCTCAGACTAATCAGTTCCGCGCGCAGGCACAGAATTCCGAAGCATAGCGGACGACTACGAGATCACTTTTTTAGCCCCCAATTCGCGGGCGAGCGATTCGCCTTGAGGTCGTAGATGCGAGGGGATTTTAATTGTGACCAGGAAGCCTTCGGTGTTTTGTGGCGGTAGCGTGATGGCATCATTTTGCGTTTGCAAGGATGCTAAAACAGCACCGATGGCACCTCCTATAACGCCCCCAAGAATAAGCAATGCAATGGTGTATACGAGGATCGCTTCAAGCCAGGAAAGCTGTAAAAAATTCAGGCTGTACAAGATGGAGCCAATAAACAGCGCAACCAGAGTTCCTAAAACTATTCCTTTTTGGGTATACCGTGCGAGATGAGGGGGCTTGACATGAGCGGAGGAGGGGAGGCGTTTAGGTGGGAATCCAAGTGCCACCCCGATCATTGTGACAGCGTGGGGCGCAACATCAAAGACTCCGATGCGAGCGACAAATTCATTCGCCTCCGCTTCGTTGGCAAAGAGTACCGTCAGTGTTTGGAAACGAGGCTGAAGTAGCGGATCGAATTTGATGCGCTCGGCAATCATAGCAACCTTCGTGAAATGGAGTGATGAGCAGTCTTGTTTGAACCCTTGCTTCAAGCAGTTGCGTTAGACTTAGCTGTTTGTTCATCCGTGAGTCGTTCTAGCTCTTCGACGTGTAATTGTTCGAGGCGGATGATGTCTTCCAACCAAAACCGCAGCGATTGATGGCCTTCCGCCAATTCCCACGCCTTCGTATAGGCAGCCAGTGCGCGTCGCTCCATCGCCAAATCCTGTAGCAGCATTTCGGGCAACTGCATTGTCTCTTGTATTGAGGCGTGTTTAATTGTCGGGACGCCACCCAGCGCCACGATTTTATTTCCCAGGTTAAGTGCGTGGAGGTGAGCTTCTTTGCTGTTGGCGTCGAAAAAGTTCCCAAATAGAATTCGGTCG
>JAEUQN010000353.1 GCA_016789725.1 Blastocatellia bacterium
TGCTAGAGCCATCTGTCCCAACAAACGGCGTTGCCCGTTGCTGAACACAGCATAGAGCGCGCCATTTTGATCTGGCGATTGTGCTAAACCTACCAATTCGCCAGAGGCAAAGCCATCCTGATCCGTTGAAGCCACGCTGGAGGGCGACGCATAGTTGGTAATATTCGCAGCTCCAGAACCGACGGGGGGCGCAGGTTGTCGCAGGTTGATTTCCACTGAAGGCAACGTTGCGCCATTCAGCACGGCTGCCGGTGGAACCACCGCCAATGTCGTCGGTGCCGTCAACAACCCATCTGAATCGAAGGTAACGGCGACGGGAGCGGCGCTAGCCGCGCCTCCATTGACGCTGGTGTTGGCGTTTGTGCCGTCCACTTGCGCTTGCATCAGGAACGAACCATCCGCTTGCTTGGTAAAGACCAAATCCATTTTATGGGCAGCACCTTTTGAGTCATAGATATTTACCAGCGCGTGAAACTCTGAGGCGACCGCATCTTTGCTATTGAGATTCATCCGAAACGTTGCTTCCGAGGTAACCACTGGTGCCTGCGTTTCGCCAATAGGGACATTGAGCGTGGCTAAGGAGGCCCCCGAAGGAATCAGGCCATTCACGGCCTGGTAGCCTTGTACCAGTTGACCGCTGGGGGTAATCAAATTCCCGGAACGATCTAAAGTAAAATCTCCGGCGCGCGTGTAATACAGTGCCCCTTGTGTATCGGAAACGACAAAAAATCCGTTGCCCTCAATCGCTGCGTTGGTGGCAGTGTTGGTCAGGTCTAAGGTTCCCTGTGAAAAATCGGTGGGTGTTGCTGACAACCGCACGCCTTTTCCAAACTGCAAAGCAGTGCCGGCACCATTCAGCCGAATGCCGGAAGAATTGGTGAACACGTCGGCGAAACTTACCGAGCTGCCCTTGAACCCAACCGTATTGGCATTGGCGATATTATTGCCGGATACGCTGATCTTTTCCGAAGCAGCATTTAAGCCCGAAAGAGCCGTCGAAAATGAAAATGACATAGTTATACTCCTCTATCTGAAAAATTGAGGGAAGCAAGGCCAGGCGGGAGATGCCAAGCGATAAAGACCACCGCATAACCTGTGCGCTTCGACTCAGGCATCGTTATTTATTTCCGAGATCAATCAATTGAACGAGCTTGTCATTGATGCTCGTGAGTTGCTCAAGCGAGCTAAACTGGGCCAATTGGGTCATATATTGCACGCTGTCCTGTGGGTTCAGCGGGTCTTGATTTTTCATCTGCGCCACCAGCAGCTTGAGGAACGTTTCCTGATCTGCACCGGTTTTGCTGGTAGCTGTTTTTTGGGTATTGGAACTGCTGGACGTGATGAGGTCATTGATGCTGCTGATATTCATACATTCCTCTGCAAAGGTTGATTCTCAAGCACGCATGCTCAAGAGTTTGTTATCGGAAGCCGGAGAGATTTCCTCTCCACCCGTCTGATCGGAACGCAAAGAGTCTGCGTCTGAATAATGGTTCGGTGAGGCGTTTTGTTGACTGGATTGTTGCCCAAATTGTTGCCCGAATTGTTGTGAAGTTTGCGACTGCAATGATTGCGCCGTGGTAACCGTTAACTGCTCCACCACCACGCCGGCGCGTTCCAAACTTTCGCGCAGGTGCCCCAGATTCTGCGTCAGTGTTTGAGCGGTTTCCGTCTGCTCAACCACCAGCGACGCGCTCACGCGGCCTTCTGCATCGCGCGTGATTTCCACCTTTACGCGTCCGAGTTCGATGGGATTAAGCTCAAGCTGTAGCGAACGTGTTTCGCGCGGATTTATGCTTAGTGCCACATCAATCACGGGCTGGATCGTTTGAGTGACGATTGGCGAGGCTTCACGCGCACTGACCAATTCAGGAGCGATCTGAGAATTGACCGAATGGTTGACCGAAAAAGTCTGCCTGCTGGTTCCATCACTCAAGTCCTCAGCT
>JAEUQN010000354.1 GCA_016789725.1 Blastocatellia bacterium
CAAACGCCCTTCGATCTGGTATGTCCGCCCACTTCCATCGCATTCAATCAAACAGTGACAGGAGCGTTGGAATCGAGTGATTGCCAAGCGAATATTGATACTCGTCAAATGGCGATTGATCGCTACACGGTGCGCGGATATGCGAAACAACAGGTAGCCTTTGCGATGGAATGGGGCGCAGAAATCACTGCTTTCACGATTTATTCTCCGCAAGGAAAAGTGGTGTACCAGAGCGGTTTAGGCTTTGGAAAAGGGCTGCGCGCACCGACTACAGGTTATTACGATTTGCCGGAAGATGGAATCTACACGGTCGAAATTCAAACGGCGGCACCGCCGGTCAATCCGTCTGCTTCTTATAGCTTTATCGCTGAAGCCCTCGGTGGGCCGAATTGTGTGTACACGATGGATACGGCTGCACGCGTAGCCAAAGTCGCGGGCGATAATTTCCTGATCAATTTCAGTGGTACAGCCAGTTGTCCCTGGACCGCGAGCAGCGACGCCAATTGGATTTCGTTTCCTGAAGGTGCGACCGGCGCAGGCAGCAAAACGATCAATGTGCAAGTCGCTGCCAACACCGGCCCGCCGCGCGAAACCGTCGTCCGCATTGCCGGTCGAGCGTTCACGATCATTCAGGATGCACCTTGCAGCTACGTCGGATTTCTGGATGAAAAAGGTGCGCCGAAAGATGCGTTTTATACCTTCTGGGGCCTGGGCGGCGGAGGCTTTAGAGCGTTGTCTGTGGTGACGGGCAACAATTGTACGCTCACAGCCAAAAGCAACACGTCGTGGATTACGATTTTGAATACAGTCGGCAAAAACGTTTTTATGACGATTGGTGAAAATCCTGGTGCGATTCGACGCGGCGAAATCGAAGTGTCCGGGGTGAAAATTCCTATTGTCCAGGGATCGGGAAACCTCGGCGTCGTTTCCGGCGCGGATTATTCCAATCGCATCGCGCGGCAGGGCATCCTCTCGATTTTTGGTGAAGAACTGGCGGCGAATACGGAAAGCGCGAAAGACTTGCCCTTGCCGCTTCATTTGAGTGATGTGGATTATGTGCGCCTGTTCAATCACGCTTCGGGCAGCAACGATTACGTTTCCCTCTTTTATGTTTCACCCACGCAAATCAATGTTTTGTTGCCCGAACATTTGTTATATGAAGGGCCAACGCGCATCGAAGTGTATCGCAAGAACGGTTTGATCTCGCGCGGTGAATTTGTGCTTTCGCGTGTGGCTCCTGCCATTTTCTCTGCTGATGCTTCTGGCTCTGGCCTGGCCGCTGCCGACGTCCAACGCATCACCGCCAGCGGCGAAAGCAAATACGAAAAGGTCACGGAAATAGACGGCACTGGCAAGATCGTCGCTCGTTCGATTGATTTGGGGCCTGACAGCGAGCGCGTTTTTTTGCTGCTGTACGGCATCGGCACGCGTCTGCGAAGCGAGGTGAAAAATGTGAGCTGCGAAATAGATGGGCAATCGTACCCGGTGGATTACGCCGGAGCGCAAGGCTATTTTGCGGGCGTGGATCAGATCAATGTACTCTTGCCCAAGGCGCTGCGTGGCAAAGGCGAAGTCACCGTGCGATTGAAAGTGGATGACCAATTCAGCAACGCCGTCAAAATCAAAATCGCGCCGTGACGCGATGCCGCCAAAATAATCGGGAACAGTACCGCGAGCCGTAGCGAGCGCATCTGACGCGACAACACGACAATGATCCGTAGGCACGCGCGGTACTGTTCCGACTATCGTGTGCGCAGTTCGCAGATAAAACACGCGATTCTCTTGGGGCGGCAAATTGACAAAGCCCACCTTGCACCGTACCCTTTTGATTCTTTAGAGCAATTCTTAATCATCAAATAGTTTGCCCCAATAAATAAGGCTTTCACCGACACTATGAATGGTAATGAGATTCGTACAATCTTCCTGAAATACTT
>JAEUQN010000355.1 GCA_016789725.1 Blastocatellia bacterium
TTTCGCTCGCGGTCAGCGGTTGATAGTGCGCGAAGTCGAAGCGCAGATAATCCGGCGCGACAATCGACCCCGCTTGCTTGACGTGTGTGCCCAGCACTTCACGCAACGCCGCGTGCATCAAGTGCGTCGCCGTGTGATTGCGCCGCGTCGCATCGCGTTTCTCGACATCCACCGAAGCGGTAATTAAATCGCCAACGTTGAGACTTCCCTTTTCGATTTTGACTTTGTGAACGCGCACGTCCTGCACAGGTGTAGCCGTATCGTTGACGGTTGCTTGCACGCTGTCGGAACTCAGTGAACCGACATCGCCAACTTGGCCGCCGCTTTCGGCATAGAACGGCGTTTGATCCAACACGACTTCGCCTTCATCCCCTGCATTCAAGCTGTTGACGCTGTCGTCGCCTTTGATGAGTGCTATGACTTTTGCACCTTCGACGCGCGTGGTTTCGTAGCCTTTGAATTCAGTCTTTGTGTCGTGACGACGTTGAAGTGCTACATATACTGGTTTAGCAGCTTTAGTGCCTTCTGCCTTTGCAGAGCCACCTTGCATTTGGATCTCTCTAAGCGCATTTTGAATCACTTCTCTAAATGATTCCTCATCGTGTTCTCGGACATTCTTTGCGGCATCCTTGCAATGCAAAACTACAACATCATTTATCCCTTGTAGCCGCACGAACATCAGATCTATTGGGGTTCCGTATGTGTCCAACAGGTGTGCCAACTCAATTGCAGAAATACTAAGGTGAACATCTTCTTTTATAATTTGCTGATTGTGAACACGCTGACTCTGGCATTTTTCAAGTAATTCATCCAGCTTCTTCAACCCAACGGTCAACGTTGTGCCGAAGCGTTGTTCTTCCAATCGCACCATCTTTTCGATGTAGCCGCGTTGCGCATCCAGTTCGGGATACGCTTCTTTCATGAAATCCACGACGAACTCGCAGACCTTGAAGAAAAACTCATCCCTGAAGCCGAGGTTTTCGCGTCCGTTGTAAATCGCGCGGCGCATGATTTTGCGTAGCACGTAATTGCGGCCTTCGTTGCCGGGCAAAATGCCATCCGCAATCGAAAACGCCGTCGCGCGCGCGTGATCGGCAATGACGCGCATCGCAAAGCCTTCCTGCGATTCATAGCTGTAATCTTTGCCGCAGAGTTGCGCGGTAAAATCAATGATCGGCTTGATCAGATCGGTGTCGTAGTTGGAATACACGCCTTGCAACACAGCCGTAACTCGTTCCAAGCCCATCCCGGTGTCTACGGAAGGCGCGGGCAACGGATCGAGTTTGTATTTGCCCGGCTCGATTTCGCTGCGGTTGTATTGCATAAACACGAGGTTCCAAATCTCCATCGTGTCGTCGCCTGTGCCGTTGACGTATTCGGCTTTGTTGAAGTTCGGGTCGTTTGGATTTTCACCGCGATAGTAATGGATTTCGGAACACGGCCCGCACGGCCCCGTTTCGCCCATTTGCCAGAAATTATCTTTGCGACCGAAGCGCAACACGCGCTCGCGCGGCGCACCGACTTTCACCCACAACTCTTCGGCTTCAACGTCCGCGCCGACTTCACCGTCACCTTCAAAAACCGAAAACCACAGTCGCGTCGGATCGAGTTTCAATTCATCCACCAACAGTTCCCACGCGAACTTGATGGCATCTTCCTTGAAATAATCGCCGAACGAAAAGTTGCCGAGCATCTCAAAAAACGTGTGATGCCGCGCGGTCTTGCCGACTTCGTCCAGGTCGTTGTGTTTGCCGCCCGCACGCACGCATTTTTGCGACGTCGTCGCGCGTTTGTAGTCGCGCTTTTCCGCGCCGAGAAACACGTCTTTGAATTGATTCATTCCGGCGTTGGCGAAGAGCAACGTCGGGTCGTTGGCAGGTAAAAGCGGTGAAGAACTGACGATCCGGTGGCCGTTGC
>JAEUQN010000356.1 GCA_016789725.1 Blastocatellia bacterium
CCTGTGTTGATGATGATTCTGGTGGCGATGCTCGGCATGATTCCTGCCGCCCGTGCTACTGGCATCGGGTCGGATGTACAACGTTCGCTGGCGACGGTAGTGGTTGGGGGATTACTTTCGACGCTGTTGCTGACATTGGTGGCCTTGCCTGCATTGTATTATCTGATCACCCGCAACGCGCGCCTACCACAATCAGAGTCAAGCGGCATTTAAGGGAAGCCTCGTTGGTTGCATAATTTTGCTTCATCAAAGAAGGATGTCACTATGTTAAGAAATATCAAACCCTGGAACTGGCCCTTGGTTGTGGTAGCAGTCAGCGAGCTTTTACTCGTTATTGTTACTTTTGGTCAGAGTAGAAATGATTTGTTAACTCTTGCTGGGCAATTGAAAGATAAGGATGCTTCAGTTCGGCGAGGAGCAATTGAAAAATTGAGTCAAATCAACAGCCCTGAAAGTGTTACCCTTCTGCTCAGAGTGCTGGATGATCCGGCTCAGGAAGTGCGCCGCGATGCGGCTTTTGCTTTGGGCGAAAAACGTGCGACGCAAGCTGTGGAACCATTACTTCAATTATTGGAAAGCAGCGATGCCAGTGACCGAAACATTGCTATTTTGACGTTAGGAATGATCGGCGGCGAGAAAGCCCGCGAAGCATTACTCAAACGACTGAAATCTGCGCCCGCTGAGGAACGAGACAGCGTGGCTGTGGCATTTGGCTCGATGCAAGACCCGCAGACGGTCGAGCCGTTGATCCAACTACTCCGGGATGGGAGTTACACGGTGCGCGCATCAGCGGCCAACTCTTTGGGCAAGCTAGGAGATAAACGCGCGGTTGAGCCATTAGTGCAGGCATTAAGTGATTCTTCTGATAGTGTGCGGGGAGCAGCAGCACTTTCACTAGCCGAATTAAAGGACAAGCGCGTGCTTGAGGCACTAGAGAACTTGTATGCACAAGAGAAAAGCACTTCGGTACGGCAACAACTTGAGTATGCCCTTCAGGTGTTGCGAGCGATTCCTGTACAGAAAGACTGAGTCGGTAAAATAATGCCTTGGGGCCAAAGTAAGCTGAACTTTAGCCCTATGGCATCTCGTGAAAGGCCCCACTATTTTACAATTAACTATCCGAAAGGTATCTCTACGAAAGTGATTAGGGGGACGGATAGCTGTCATGAAGTTCATTATTTCTGTGGAATAGCAACTAAACGATTGACGAAAGAATTCTCGGACGCTTGCATAATCGGCAATATTTTTCCGCGTGGCATACCGCGTCCTTTTTTTGTTGACGATTGATTCTAAAAGTGGAAATCGAACCTATGTACCCCTTCCATCCGTGCTTCAGAACTCGCCGAACGATCACGCAAAAACGCATGTAAGACTTACTTGAGTTTATATCTGATGCCAGAACGTGATCTGCTCAGCGGGCCGAAACAGATAGGAAAAAATGATGGGGCAGGGTTGACTTAAAGGGATTTCTCTTCAGCGCGTGTAGATGCTGGCATCAGAAGGAAACACCTCGGCTGCACTTGCAACTACGTTTCTTTCCTATCTGTTTAACCGGCATTTTGGAATGCTTGCGCAATCCAGCCGATCAATTCTGCATCTACCTCGGCGGCGCTGGTGAGTTTT
>JAEUQN010000357.1:0-1314 GCA_016789725.1 Blastocatellia bacterium
CCTTGGCCCTGAAAGGCGACGTCTTTGATCGTCTCGCCATCCATCGCCAAGTACAGCGTCAGTTGATCGCCGCACAGCGGGTTGTACCCTTCCTGCTTGCGGTTGGCTGTTTCCAGCACCCTAAAGTTACGAGGCTTTTTATTATGGTCAAGGATGACCTGTTGGTAGAGTTCGCTTAAATCAGCCATGTTTGAATTGATAATTGATTATGGAGAATTGATAACTGGAGCTCTGAAAGATCAATTATCAATTGTCCATTATCAATTTAAGAAAAGACCTCAATCGTTTTCTGAATGCCTTCGGCCAGCGCGTCAATTTCTTCTTTGGTGTTGTAAAACGCAAACGACGCGCGCGCCGTGGCCGGAACGCCGAAGCGTTTCATCACAGGCTGCGCGCAATGGTGACCGGCGCGGACGGCGATGCCTTCCTGATCCAGAATCGTGCCGATGTCGTGCGGATGAATGCCGTCAATGGTGAATGAAAGCACGCTCGCCTTTTCGCGCGCCGTGCCGATGATCGTCACGCCGGGAATCGCGCCAATGGTTTCCGTCGCGTAATCCAGCAGTTCGTGTTCGTAAGCGGCGATCTTGTCCAGGCCAATGCCATTCAGATAATCAATCGCCACGCCCAATCCAATTGCATCGGCGATGTTCGGCGTGCCCGCTTCAAATTTGTAGGGCAGGGAATTGTAGGTCGTTTTTTCAAAGCTGACCGAAGCGATCATATCGCCGCCGCCGAAGACCGGAGGCATGGATTCCAGCCAGCGGCTTTTGCCATACAGCACGCCAATGCCGGTCGGGCCGCAGAGTTTGTGACCGGAAAACGCGTAAAAGTCACAATCCAGTTCGCGCACGTCAACTTTCAAATGCGGCACGGCCTGCGCGCCGTCAATCAGCACAGGAATGTCGTGGCTGTGTGCCAGTTCGATGACGCGTTTGACCGGGTTGATCGTGCCCAGCGCATTGGAAATGTGATTGACCGCAACCAACTTCACTTTGGAATTGAGCATTGCGGCAAATTCGTCCAGCAACAATTCGCCCGCGTCGTTGATCGGAATGACGCGAAGCTGCGCGCCGGTCTGTTCGCACAGCATCTGCCACGGCACGATGTTCGAATGATGTTCCATTGCCGAGATGATGATTTCGTCTCCGGCGTGAACGAATTTGCGGCCGTAACTGAGCGCCACCAGATTGATGCTGGCCGTTGTGCCGCTGGTGTAAATGATTTCGTGCGAATCGGCGGCGTTGATGAATCGCTGGATTTTGACTCGTGCGTCTTCGTATTCGCGCGTCGCCAGTTGGCTCAGGAAATGCA
>JAEUQN010000357.1:1324-1564 GCA_016789725.1 Blastocatellia bacterium
CCGCGATGCACATTGGAATTTTGCGCTTCGTAATACAGCTTCAACGCGTCAATCACCGCTTGCGGTTTTTGCGAAGTCGCGGCGCTGTCCAGATACACCAGCGGACGACCGTGAATGGTTTCGTTCAAAATCGGAAAGTCGCGGCGAACCTGCTCCACGTCAAAACTGCTGTTGTTCTGTTGAGCGCCATCACGCTCCATCACGGCTTGCATCTACTCAACCTCCAAACTTTGGTGCAAT
>JAEUQN010000358.1 GCA_016789725.1 Blastocatellia bacterium
CCCTTGTTGCGGTTGCGCGAACCGTTTGGTCGGCTGCGTGACTTCGACTGATGAAACAAAGAACGTCTCGCCGATTTTCACCAATCCTTGCGGATGATGCGTATTGAATTTCACCGGCAGCGAAGACAGCAAACGCCATTGCGACGCGCGCGTCAGTTGTTTGAACCGCTGGCTGATCACACGCCCGGAAGGCATCGCCCCTGAACTGCCAAGCGCTTGCGCGAAACAGAGCCACACAAAAAAATAGACGGCGTTCTTTCTCAAAATTCGGGCACGCATTGCATCTGGATGTGTCAGGTTGGATGGAAGTGAAATTCGCGCGCCAACGATAGCGAAACCGGTTGGCCTGTGGTTGGCAGATGGCCCCTGTAGGATTCGAACCTACAACCAACGGATTATGAGTCCGCTGCTCTAACCGTTGAGCTAAGGGGCCGCTGACGTTGTTGTCAGTGCGTTATCGAAAACGCGCGCCATCTTAGTGGACGGCTTTGGCAAGCGTCAAGAAGTCGGGTTGCGCGGCAGAAAATTCGCCTGTCGCCAAAAAGAAAAACGGGCAACGTACCTTGTGGCACGCCGCCCGTTTCCCTTTCCAGCAAAGCGTTCAGCCGGGTATTAGATCAGATTTCATTTTGGCGTACGGGTTTTGCCACAGAGGCACAGAGCCGCAGAGGTTTCTAAGTATTTCTCTGAGCCTCCGTGGCTCTGTGGCCAATCCGTAACGCGAATTGAAAAACGATCTAGGTTTGGTCTAAATCAGAACTCGCGACCTTGGTACACGACAAAGTCAGGATGCCGATATTCATCGCAATGTTTGAGCGTCGCGTGTTCTGATGACGGCTGTTACGATTTAGCCAGTGCGCTAGTCATGTCGCAGGGCCAGCATGGGATCAACGCGCATCGCACGGCGCGCCGGAACATAACAGGCCAGTAAGGAGACCAGGATCAACAACGTCGAGACACCGGTGAACGTCAGGACGTCCATCGCGCTGACGCCGTAGAGCAAACTGGACATCAATCGTGTGCCCGCCAGAGCGATGGCCAGACCGATGCCGACGCCCAGCGCCGTCAACGTCAATCCGTGCCCGATGATCAAGCGGAAGACGCTGCCTGCGCCTGCGCCCAACGCCATGCGAATGCCGATTTCGCGCGTGCGTTGCGTGACGGCAAACGACATCACACCAAAGATTCCGATTGCCGCCAGCAACAATGCCAACAGCCCGAAGCTGCCCAGCAACGTGGCCGCTACACGCGCGGGGAACAAGGGCGTTTTCATGTGCTCGGTCATCGTTTTGACGTTGTAAACCGGCAGGTTGGCGTCCAGTTGTTGGAATTCGTGACGAATGGCCGTTAGTACGCTTTGTTCATCACCCGCAGTGCGCACCACCATCGTCAGAAAGCTGCCGTCTTTCGGGCGCAGATTGACGAACGTCATCGGCGTTGGGTCTTCTCCCAAACTCCAATATTTGCCGTTTTGCACGATGCCGACGATTTCAAACCACGGACCTTCCGCGCCTTCAAAACTGAAGCGTTTGCCCACCGCTGATTCATTGGG
>JAEUQN010000359.1 GCA_016789725.1 Blastocatellia bacterium
AAAAAAGAATTGCGAATTGGCCAAGTTTTTTCATGATAAGTTAAAATTACTAATTAAGTTTGATAAAGTAAGAAAATGACGATTCAATACATGTCAAGCTTCAGTAAACTTGTTGTGAATTGCTTATAGATTGAGTTCTTTGCAGATAAAAGACATCGACTGATGGCCGTATTAGGCTCGCCGGGTGTTGTGAATTGCTTATAGATTGAGTTCTTTGCAGATAAAAGACATCCTTGTTGCCAAAAACTAAACTCAACTTTGTGTTGTGAATTGCTTATAGATTGAGTTCTTTGCAGATAAAAGACATCTCATCAAGTGTGCGTCAATAACGTTATCAGTTGTGAATTGCTTATAGATTGAGTTCTTTGCAGATAAAAGACATCTGATAGGCCTGTAGTATTGGCGCATCTTCTGTTGTGAATTGCTTATAGATTGAGTTCTTTGCAGATAAAAGACATCAAAAATGAAAGAGGAACCAGAGAAATTATTGTTGTGAATTGCTTATAGATTGAGTTCTTTGCAGATAAAAGACATCGGTGGGGTCTGATGCAAACCGCTTCTCTGGTTGTGAATTGCTTATAGATTGAGTTCTTTGCAGATAAAAGACATCAGATCACTGTTGATACAGCAGCTACTATTAGTTGTGAATTGCTTATAGATTGAGTTCTTTGCAGATAAAAGACATCTTTATCGCTTCGCTATCGCCGGAGCAGAAGTTGTGAATTGCTTATAGATTGAGTTCTTTGCAGATAAAAGACATCCGCTCCCGGTGATTTGCCAACAATAAAAGAGTTGTGAATTGCTTATAGATTGAGTTCTTTGCAGATAAAAGACATCAGATCGTCAAAATGAAAGAGGCGGCCAAAAGTTGTGAATTGCTTATAGATTGAGTTCTTTGCAGATAAAAGACATCGGAGCGCAAGTACGTCACCCTCGACAGCAGTTGTGAATTGCTTATAGATTGAGTTCTTTGCAGATAAAAGACATCGATGAACTCGCTGCTCAAGTCGTACCAGTAGTTGTGAATTGCTTATAGATTGAGTTCTTTGCAGATAAAAGACATCCCCAAATGTCTTTGTTCTTGCCAAAGCCCGTTGTGAATTGCTTATAGATTGAGTTCTTTGCAGATAAAAGACATCGGACAGGCCCTGCGCGATGAGTACTCAACCGTTGTGAATTGCTTATAGATTGAGTTCTTTGCAGATAAAAGACATCCAAACATGCTGACAACCCGATCATTGTTTAGTTGTGAATTGCTTATAGATTGAGTTCTTTGCAGATAAAAGACATCTTGTAGTTGGTGTAGGCAATGGTGGCCTGTGTTGTGAATTGCTTATAGATTGAGTTCTTTGCAGATAAAAGACATCTGAAGCTGAAGCTGTTCTTAATGAACGCCAGTTGTGAATTGCTTATAGATTGAGTTCTTTGCAGATAAAAGACATCAGATGTATTGACTACCAAATGGCTCTCAATACATTACAAGGTTTTCGTGCAAAGAAAAATATGGGCCTGGCTTAAGAAAATCCAGGTACAGCATGAG
>JAEUQN010000035.1 GCA_016789725.1 Blastocatellia bacterium
AACCTTATGGCAAACGCGATCAAGGCAAAATTTCTGGAAGTGTTGGCGGAACGGTTTGGCACACCACGTAAGCTAAACCAAAGTCTATCGCTTTATGTGATCGGTGAAGACACGGCTAGAATCTATATTCGTTACTCGAAAGTTCACGATGGTCACCGTACTTTCTACGGTCTCCGCGATGAAGACCTTCAGCAATTAGAAGGGCATCCTTCGCTCATTTGCTTCCTTTGGGATAATCAAAAAGAACCCTTATTCATCCGCTTCGCTGATTATGAAGAAGTCTTTCATTCCGCTTCGCCTGCTGGTGACGGCCAATATAAAGTGCAGATATATCCACAAGACGGAGCTACAGAACTTTATGTGGCGCGTGCGGGACGCTTCAATGTTGAAGGGAACTTTGGCTGGAGCGAACTAGAACAGATTCTATCTGCAAAGGCTGCTGGCGAGATTCCCGCTTTGACTCATTCGCAAGTACAAACTCTCCTCGGTGCAATCGGCATAGCTAAAGGCTTCGACGTCTGGATACCAATGTATGACCGGGGTAGGTTAGATTGGTCAATGTCCTCTCCATTCTTGTGCCAGAACTCCTTGCCGCAAGGTTATCAGGAAGTCGAAAAGATCATTCAAGAGATAGATGTTATCTGGATGCAGCGTGGTTCAAGTGAGTTACGAGCTTTGTTTGAAGTCGAGCATTCGACGCCAATCTATTCTGGGTTGCTAAGATTTAACGATCTGCATCTGGTAACTCCGCGACTGCGACCTCGTTTCAGTGTTGTTGCTAATGATGCGCGCCGAGAGCTATTTGTGAGACAGCTAAACAGACCGACATTCCGTCTGAGCGGCCTGAACGAGCTTTGCACATTTCTTGATTATCGAGATGTTTTTGGCTGGCACACACGGATCAACAGATAGGCCGCAAATGAGAGGGTGTTATGCAAGTGGCAGGTATTTACTCATTCAAGAACGGGCAAGAAATACTCGAACAGTATTACGCGCCTTTGCTTGTTGAAGTGTTCGGAGTTGTTAGGTCAGTAGACGCTACCGAGCACAAGTCCAAGACGACCGGGCGTAAGTACAATCCAGCTAGCATCTACAAGTCATTCAAAAAACGTTTTGGTGCGCTTCGCTGGAAACCAATACAGATACGCTGTGAGCATGCTGCTGCGGACTCTCTGAATGGTTATGCAGATCAATCGGCACATAGCATCGGTTATCGCAAGCTAGATTTTGTAAAAGAGAAGTTGGGCACACTTGTTGAGATCGGAAAACCGCTTCCGATTTCCAGTACGTGTGCCAAGATGACCATCTTTCGCAATCTTGGGCATATTGACTGCGGCATTGAAATCGTCCCTGTAAAAGCATTTGCTGAAGAGATGTCTTCGGGTGTTTCGTATTTTGAGCAATTTATTTGGGATTTAGAAAGTCGCGGCGAATCCGACATTGATACCCCCGTGATAATTATTGGTATTGACGCGTAGTCACAGCGCGTTTCAGATTCAGGACATGACCCCCAAACAATTACTTATTCCCGACGGGAAACTTACAAAGCGTGAGAACGGCAAGGCCAATCGCCTTGATCCGCAGGATCGGGCGTTTCACGATTGGTATCGGTTTGTGTTGTCATTTCCGCCGCATTTGGTGCGTGATTATTGCGAAGACTTTGGCTTGAACGAGCAGCACACCTTGCTCGATCCGTTTTGTGGGACAGGAACAACACTGGTCGAAGCGCGCTTACGAGGCATTTCGGCCCACGGCGTAGAAGCCAATCCCTTCGCGCATTTTGCCAGCTTGGTGAAAACCGATTGGCGCATTTGCCCGAATGAATTGGTGGCTAGTGCAAAGCAGATTGCGAATGAGGCGTTGGCTTGTCTGGCGCAGCAAGGCATTGACGATCAAAAACCTTTTCCCGGCGAGATTGCCACACAATCACAACGAACTCTTTCCGCAGAAGAATTCAAATTGTTGCTGACAGATTCAATCAGTCCAGTTCCGCTGCATAAAGCACTGGTTTTGTTAGAGTGCATCGAGAAACGGCAACGACTGCCTGTGTATAAGCATCAATTGCTGGCGTTGGCAAAGGCGCTCGTTTTCAAGATCAGTAATTTACACTTCGGGCCGGAAATCGGTGTGGGCAAAGCAAAGATAGATAGCCCTGTGATTTCAACATGGCTGAGTGAAGTAGAGAAAATGGCAGAAGACTTGCGACGGATGGTGGACTCGAATTCGGCGGTTTCTGAAATCTACTTGGGCGATGCGCGGCGAGTTAATGAATACTTACAGCCCAATTCTATTGATGCAGTCATTACCTCTCCGCCCTATCCGAACGAGAAAGACTACACGCGCATCACGCGGTTGGAGTCTGTTCTGTTGGGGTTTATCAGCAACAAGGCTGATCTGCGAAATTTGAAAAACGGCCTCGTGCGTTCCAACACGCGCAACGTGTACAAAGATGACGATGACGACCGCTGGGTCGCAGAGTTCCCTGCAATTCAAACTGTGGCAGAAACTATCGAACAGCGTCGCATAGAGCTTGGCAAAACATCCGGTTTTGAGAAGCTTTATGGCCGAGTCGCGCGTTTGTACTTCGGCGGAATGGCGCGGCATTTGGCGGCGTTGCGAAGTGTTTTACGACCAGGCGCGCAACTCGCTTATGTTGTAGGCGATCAGGCTTCATACCTACGCGTGATGATTCGCACCGGTCAACTGCTGGCAGAAATTGCGCAGTCGCTCGGTTATGAATTAGTACGCATTGATCTCTTCCGTACGCGGCTTTCCACAACTACCAAAGAACAATTGCGCGAAGAGGTAGTGATTTTGCGCTGGCGAGGATGATTGGTTATGGCAGCTTCTAAAAATCGCTACGTCACGCTGATCGAAAGCATCTTCCTGAAATACTATCAGGCAGGAGCGACTGAAGTTGCGTTCAGGCGCGAGGACATTGTTGAGGTTGCCACGCTGCTGAATGTCACACTGCCGAAAAATCTGGGAGATGTTATCTACTCGTTTCGTTACCGTACCGCCTTGCCAGATGCGATTATTGAAAAAGCGCCCGCAGGTTATGCGTGGATCATTCGCGCCACCGGGCGAGCACAGTACAAGTTCGTACTGACAAAAGAGGCCAATTTCCTGCCGAACTTAAATCTAGCCAAAACGAAAATCCCCGATGCTACGCCCGGCATCGTCAGTCGCTATTCCTTTGATGATGAGCAAGCGTTATTAGCGAAAATTCGCTACAATCGCTTGCTGGATATTTTCACGGGCGTGACTTGTTATTCATTACAGAATCATCTGCGCACGACCTTGACGAACATCGGGCAGGTAGAGACAGATGAGGTTTATATCGGGATTGATCGCCAAGGTGTTCATTACGTTTTTCCTGTGCAAGCCAAAGGCGGAACGGACAAGATTGGCGCAGTGCAGATTGAGCAGGATTTCGCCGTTTGCGCGGAGAAGTATCCGAACACAGTTGGACGTCCCATCGCCGCACAGTTTCTGGACAACGCAACTATTGTTCTCTTTGAATTCGTGCTCACCGATGAAGGTGTGCGGATTGCAGAAGAACGGCATTATCAGTTGGTTTCGCCCGACGAATTATCCAACGAAGAAATTGCAGAATATCGGCGGCGCAGTTCGCCACCATTTTGAGGAGTCACCACCTTGCTGACACAAGACAACGATCAGATTCAACAACGGCATCGTCATTTGGACGAAATCATTCAACTCGGTCACGCGGCGTACCCGCATCGCTTTGATCGCACGCATACGATCTCTTCGATTGTGATGCAGTATCAGAGCTATCACGGCAAACGCGAAGACGAGGGGGAAGCGGCGCGCGTCAATGAAGAACTCAAAGGCGCGGGGAACGGCAAAATCCGGCTCGCGGGGCGCATTATGCAGATGCGGTTGATGGGCAAAGCGGCGTTTGCGCATTTGTCCGATGGCGGCGCGCGGTTGCAGATTTATGTGCGCAAAAACGATGTCGGCGAGGCGGCTTGGGAGTTGTACAACAAGCTCGATCTTGGCGACTGGATTGGCGTCGAAGGGTTCTTGTTCGTCACCAAGACAGGCGAAGTTTCGCTGCATATTCACGAATTGCAATTCCTCGCCAAAGGCTTGCTGCCGATGCCGGATAAGTATCACGGCGTCGCGGACAAGGAGTTGCGCTACCGGCAACGCTATGTGGATTTGATTGCGAGCGGCGCAGTGCAGGAACGGGCAGAAGGCGAACTGACTGCGCGCGAAGTGTTTGTGAAGCGGGCGCAGATTGTGCGTGCGATCCGCGATTTTTTTGACGAACGCGGGTACATCGAAGTTGAAACGCCAATGCTCACACCGCTCGCAACCGGCGCGGCAGCGCGGCCTTTTGTCACGCATCACAACGCGCTCGACATTCCGCTCTACGCGCGCATTGCGCCCGAACTCTATTTGAAGCGACTGATCGTCGGCGGCTTCGAGCGCGTCTATGAACTCAATCGCAACTTTCGCAATGAAGGTTTGTCCATTCGCCACAACCCCGAATTCACGATGCTCGAATTTTATCAGGCGTACGCGGATTTCAACGATCTGATGGATTTGACGGAAGAGTTGATTACCGGATTGGTGGACGAAGTCTGCGGCTCGCGCCAGATTCCGTATCAGGAACACACGCTGGATTTCAGCAATTGGCAACGCTTGACGATGCGCGAAGCAGTGCTGAAATATTGGCCGGATCATTTGCAGGACAAGAAACCATCACTCGACGATTTGATGAATCGTGCGGCGTTGGAAGCCGCTGCGGCAGCGTTGGAATTAGGCTTTGACCCGAAGTTGAACGATGGCTATTTGCTTGGCGAAATCTTTGCGCATGTCGCCGAACCGCATCTCATCAATCCGACATTCATCACCGAATTCCCGACCGAGCTTTCGCCGCTCTCGAAGCAGAATGCCAACGATCCGCGCTTTGTAGATCGCTTTGAACTCTTCATCGCGCAGATGGAAATTGCGAATGCGTTTTCGGAATTGAACGATCCGGCGGAGCAAAAGCGCCGCTTTGAAGAGCAGATGAGACAACGTGAAGGTGGCGACGACGAAGCGATGGTGATGGACGAAGATTACATTCGCGCGCTGTCTTACGGAATGCCGCCGACCGCTGGCGAAGGCATCGGCATTGATCGCTTGGTGATGTTGCTGACGAATCAACGTTCGATCCGCGACGTGATTCTGTTCCCGCACATGCGACCGGAGGCAAAGTAAATTTATGGCACTACCTAAACCACAACCGCTATACACGGTTGCAGAATATCTCGCGTTGGAGCGTGAGTCGGAGGAACGGCATGAATATCTGGATGGCGTCATTTATGCAATGGCAGGCGAGAGCGGCGAACACGCCGATGTTTCTGTTAACATTACTACAATCTTGACAAATCAACTCAAAGGCAAAGATTGTCGCGCTCGTTCCAAAGACACCAAAGTTCGCAGTGGCCCGATTCCGAAACTGAAGTATTCGACCAAAGGGTTGTATTCGTACCCAGATGTAGTCGTGATTTGCGGTGAGCCGCAGTATCTGGATGGATATCGTGATGTCGTGAACAATCCTGCTGTCATCATTGAAGTCTTGTCGCCGGCAACCGAGAAGTTTGATCGTGGTGAGAAGTTTGATCGCTACGATACCTGGAATCCAACGTTGAGTGATTACCTGCTGGTGTCGCAGGATCAGGCGCGTATTGAGCATTTCATTCGGCAAGATGATGGTACGTGGACGCGCATCTTGTATCGCGGCTTGCGCAGTAAAGTCGTCATCAAATCCATCCGCTGCACATTGAAGCTGAAAGATGTGTACGACCGCATTGACCTCAAGCCTGATTTGCAAATCGTGAAGTAGTTTGTCTCTCGGCTGTCATATTTTCGCTCGCTCCGTCGTTTATATCTTGCCTTTGTTTACCTACCAGCAACGACAACTTCAGGAGTAGAGAATTATGAAAATCTGTCTTTGCCTTTTGCTCGCCACGTTTCTTTCTGTCGCCACCTTCGCGCAAACCCAAGACAATTCGCTGCCGTTGCGACGTGTGATTTTGTACAAGCACGGCGTGGGCTATTTTGAGCGGTTGGGGAAAGTGAATGACGATCAGCAGATCACGCTTTCTTTTGATTCTTCACAAATGAACGACGTGCTGAAATCGCTGGTCGTGCTGGACTTGAATCAGGGCAAAATCGGCGCGGTCAATTTTGATTCGGTCAAGCCGCTCGACAAACGATTGGAAGAGTTTGGCATTGTGCTGGACGACACGAACGGAGCTGGATTGACGATGCTGCTCGGTCAATTCAAAGGCTCGCGCGTTGAAGTCAAAACGGGAACTGCAAGCAGCATCGGAACCGTTGTTGGATTGGAAAAGCGCAGCAAAACGCAAGGGACAGAAAAAACCGAAATGCAGGAATTGGTGTTAATGGTCGAAGGCGAATTGCGCAGTGTTCCGCTTGACCAAATTCGCGGCATTAAATTGCTGGATACGAAACTGCGCGGCGACCTCGAACGATACTTGGGCGTGCTGCAATCTACCGTGAAAAAGAACGCGCGCACGCTGGCGATTACCGCGAATGGACGCGGCGCGCGCGATTTGTTTGTGAGCTATGTGGTCGAAGCGCCCGTCTGGAAAACGACCTATCGCGTGGTGTTGGATGACAAGAAAAAGCCGTTCCTGCAAGGCTGGGCGGTCGTAGACAACGTGCAAGATGAAGATTGGACAAACGTTTCGCTGTCGCTCGTAGCCGGAATGCCCGTGTCATTCATTCAGGATTTGCAGCAACCACGCTACAAACGCCGCCCCGTGATTGCGCCGCCGGATGAGATGGCAATGACGCCGCAAATTGCGGAAGCAGCGAAGAAACCACTTGGTGGAGCTGGGGATTCGCTGCCACGCATTGCTGGACGCGGCATTGGAGGTGTGGTGAAAGATGCTTCGGGTGCGATTGTTCCTAACGCAAAAGTAACGATAAAAAACACGAACTCAGGTGCTGAATATCCTATTGCCACTAACTATGATGGACGTTACAGCGTTGGCGTCCCTCCTGGACTTTATCAAGTTCGAGCGGATGTTCCAGGATTCAAGAGTACGGTAATAAATTCTGTGACGGTTGCCAGCAATAACATGACCCAAGTTGACTTTGCCCTTGAAGTCGGCGCAGTAAGTGAAACCGTTAATATCGCCACTGACGTAGCGGAAGTCTCGAAAGGAATTCCTCCTTCCATGTTTAGCTCAATCGCCGACAACACCAGCGTTGACGTCAATGTCAGCACACAGGAAATCGGCGAACTGTTTGAATACAAAATTGACCAGCCCGTCAGCATCAAACGCAATAGCTCCGCGCTGATTCCGATTGTGCAATCGTCCATCGAAGGCGAAACTGCATCCCTCTACAATGCCAAAACGCTCAAGCAACATCCGATGAGCGCGGTGTATTTGACCAACACGACCGGCCTCACGCTCGAAGGCGGCCCGCTCACCGTGATCGAAAGCAACACCTATGCGGGCGAAGCGTTGACCGCGCGCATCAAAGCTGGCGAAAAACGATTCATCACTTACGCCGTAGACGTGGGCTGTCGCGTCGAAACGAAAACCGAAGAAGAGCAACAAGCCGCCTATCAATCCGAAATCATCAACGGTGAATTCCGCCTGCATTATAAACAATCGAAAGTCACAACCTACACGTTGACCAACGTCAGTGCGCGCCCGAAGACGATTTATATCGAACACCCGCTTGACAGACCAGATGCAAGAGAATGGAAGCTCATAAACACGCCTGCGCCCGTGGAAACAACCGAAAATTATCGTCGCTTCAAAGAAGTCATTGCGGCCAATTCGACGACCGAGTTCAAAGTCACCGAAGAACTGCCCGACCGCGATACTTACGCCATCACGAACGTCACGCCGGACAACATCACGATTTGGGTGCAGGGCAAATATCTTTCGGCAGCGATGAAAAAAGCGTTAGATGAAGTCATCGAAATCAAAGCGAAAATCGCCCGGCTCAACCAACAGGTTCAGGAGCAGCAAGCCGCGCAACGAATCCTCACGCAAGAACAAGCCCGCATGCGCGAGAACCTGAAAGTTTTAGGCAAAAGCGAAGAGGAAAAGAAATTGCTCGTGCGTTATGTGAACAAAATCGCCGAGTCTGAAGATCAGATTGAAAAGGTGAAACAACAGGAAGCCGCGCTCATCGAACAGCGCAATGTGATTCAGCGCCAGTTAGACGAAAAGATTCGCAGCCTGACGTTCAATCACACGATCAATTGAGTCTCAATCGGATGAGGCGGACGCACTGAAATACAGATACAGCATCATCGTGCTCCAAATGAAAAGCGCGAGAAATTTGCCGTAGATGGGGGCAAAAGCTCCGGTGACCATCAAGGTCAGCGTGACCAATCCAGCGATGCGCCATTTCTGATCGCGCGTTAATCCTTTCTTGTCACGGAAGGCCAGGATGTAGGGGCTGAGCGTTGGATGTGTCATCAACCAGCGATGCCAGCGTTCGCTGCCGCGCGCAAAGCAAAACGCCGCGAGCAATAAAAAAGGCGTGGTGGGCAGCAGCGGTAATGGAATGCCTGCGACGCCGAGCGCGACGCATAGAAACCCTGATGTAATGTAGGCTCTCGATTTGACAGACATCCCATTCACTCTACGCCAGAAACGAACGCTGCTCAATAGCTTAAATTTCGCCAAACACGCGCTCGAACACGCGATCAATATTTCTCAGCCGGGTTTTCACATCAAATGCGCGTTCGATTTGGTCGGGCGTGAGTAGCTTGGAAATGTCAGGGTCATTCGTCACCAGTTCACGAAAGTCCAAACCGTTGTCCCACGAATTGAGGGCATTGCGTTGCACCCAGTAATACGCTTCTTCGCGCTGTGCGCCTGCCGCCGCAAGCTCCAGCAATAATTGTCCCGAAAACACGAGGCCGCGCGTCAGGTTTAAATTCTCCAGCAATTGCTTTTCATTGATGACCAGTTTGTCGAGCAAGCCGGTTGTCTTCGCCAGCATGTAATCCACTGCGATACAAGCATCAGGCAAAATCACACGTTCGGCACCGGAATGCGAAATATCGCGTTCGTGCCAGAGCGCATTGTTTTCGAGCGCGGTCATCGCATAGCCACGCACGACGCGCGCGAGGCCGCAAATTCGTTCGGACAAAATCGGATTGCGTTTGTGCGGCATCGCGGACGAGCCTTTTTGTCCGGGCTTGAAATATTCGTGCGCCTCGCGGACTTCGGTGCGTTGCCAATGGCGAATTTGCAGTGCGATTTTTTCGAGTGACGAAGCAATGATCGCCAGCGTGCAAACGAATTCAGAATAACGGTCGCGCTGAATCACCTGCGTCGAAACGTTCGCGGGTTTCAAACCCAGCAGGAAGCACACGCGCTCTTCGATTTCAGGCTCCAGATGCGCAAACGTGCCGACTGCTCCTGACAACTTGCCGTAGCTGATGCCATCGCGGGCGCGCGTCATGCGATCCACATTGCGGCGATTTTCTTCAAACCACAACGCGAACGTCATCCCCATCGTCGTTGGCTCGGCGTGAATACCGTGCGTGCGCCCGATCATTGGCGTGTCTTTGTACTCGAACGCTTTGCGCTTGAGCAGATCGCTCAGGGTTTGCAGTTTGGTGATAATCAAATCACCTGCCTGACACATCAACATGCCGTTCGCGGTATCAACGACATCCGACGACGTTAATCCGTAATGTACCCAACGCGCTTCTTCGCCAATGTTTTCGGCCAGATTCGTCGTGAAGGCGATGACGTCGTGATCTGTTGTTTTTTCCAATTCGTGAATGCGCTCGACCGTAAACGCGGCTTTTTGCCGGATGACTTCAACGGCTTCCATTGGAATCGCGCCGTCTTCGGCATTCGCCTGACAGGCAGCGATTTCGACTTCGAGCCATTTGCGATATTTATTTTCTTCTGTCCAGATGGCCCCCATTTCGGGCAACGTATAACGTCCGATCATGATTCGTTTGATTCCTTATTAGGTTTGAACTTGGGAGAGGTTTTCAATCACTGCTGTATCTTCGTTGCCGCGCTTTCACCGTCATCCCGGAACGTGCGGCGATCACTTGAACTGAACGAAAGCTGGTGTCTACAAATTCGCGCTCCGTCAAATAGGTCAGCGTGTATTGTGAGCCGATGTCGCGGAGAATATCGGCGGGCTGTTGTAAAAAAATCCTGAAACGTGTGGGCAAGTAAAATTCGCCGCCCGTCAATTCGGCCAGGCTTTTCAGTTCAGTTTCTTTGCCGTCCAATTGATGTAAAAAGGCGCGCAATTCGCCTTGTCGTTTGTAATTTCGGTTGTCTTGTTTTTCGTGCGCGCCATACCATTGCATCGTTTTGATAATTTCTGACCGGAGTAATTCGGTCCAACTCACGACAAAAATCGAAGCCTCTGATTTCATCAGCGCGTCGAGCGATTTGTTGCGCGTGGTCTTGCTGGCGGAATCAAAACCATCACTCAGCAGGACCACCACACGTCGCCCACTTTCGCATTCATTCATCTTTTTCGCCGCCAGGGCCAGTGCATCGTGGAAGGTGGATTTAATGCCGATGCGGAATTTGGACGCTAACGCTTCGCGCGCTTGTTTGTGATCGTTGGTCCAATCCTGCAACAACTGCACTTTGTCGGAATATTGAATGATGGCAAGTCGGTCGGTTTCGGCTAACGTGTTTACGAAGTTATAGGCAAATTCGCGGGCTGCGGGTTGCGGCAAAATGGCCGTGCTTTTGCGCGGGATCATGTCGCCCCATTCGCCTTTTTCATAGCCTTTGTCATCGGAATAAATATTGGTGCGATCACTCTCGCCGTTCTTAAATGTCCCGATTTCATTGCTCAAATCCAGCACGAGCAAAATGTTGGCTGGCTCCAGCTTCACACTGGTCGTTTGCCTCGCCGTACCGTCTTCAATGATGACGACATCTTTCGGCGCAAGATCGGTGATGGATTTGCCAACGTTGTTGTAGGCACGAATCGGAAGACGAACCTCGCGCGTTTCGATGCGCAAATCCGCTTTATTCTCGGTTGGTTTTTGTGGATTCTGGGTTTTGCGCCCCGATTGAGCCAACAATGAAAGCGGCAACAGACACACGAAAATGGTGGCGAGAATTTTCGCCCCGGCCTCTACCTTCCGCCTTTCGGGTTCCTGGCTCATAGATCAATCCAATCCGTTGGCGCAGCATAATTCGCAATCTTCACGCGCCGCGCGGCGTCCGCAGAAAATAACGGCGAACGTGCTTCTAATGCCTGGATGGCCGCCAAGCGGGCAACTTCGGGATGATTGGAATTTTGCGACAAATGCGCGAGCACCACGTGTTGCGCTTTGCCATCGAAATCATCGCGCAAAAACCGGGCTAACTCATCATTGGAAGTATGGCCCTGTCGGCTCATAATCCGTTGTTTCAGCGACCAGGGATAATAGGTGCAGGCGCGCAACATGTCGGTTTCGTAATTTGATTCCAACACGAGCGCATCGCAATCACGAAACCGCTCCGCCGCCAGGCCGTGATAGTAGCCCAAATCAACCGCCATTCCTGCCTTGATGCCCTGATATTCCAGCGTGTAGGCAAACGGGTCCGCCGCGTCGTGTGGAATGGTGAATGGATGGAACTTGATTGCGCCCACGGCGAAGTCCTGCGCGGAAGAAATTTCATCCCCACGTTTGATGTTTTTGACTTTGTCGCCGAGTTTGCAGGCGTTCAAGGTGGCAGAGGAAATAAAGACGGGAGCGTTGACCGTTTTAGCCACGACATGCAACCCGCTGGCGTGGTCGCCGTGTTCGTGCGTGATGACAATAGCATTGATTTTATGCGGGTCTTCGCCGACTTCCTGAATGCGGCGCATCGTTTCTTTACCGCTCAAACCACAATCAATCAACACGCGGGTTTCGCCTGCGACAACTAAGGTCGCATTGCCGGAACTACCACTCCCCAAAATGCAAATTCGCATGAAAAAATGCTCAATGAGTTGATACCAACTGCGTCACAAAAAGCGATGCGGCATCGTAGCACGGCGGGGTATGGCTTTCAAACTTAAGAGGATTGAGAGAAAGAGAGAAGTTGCTTGTTAGGCGGGCAAGTCCAGCATCTTGCTGCCAAGCTTGACTCATATCTCAGCGAAAATTCTCCACCCGTATAATGTCACTGCTGACCTGATCTATTTGCGACCACGTCAGCCCGCGTCCATCGGGCGACACGGCAAGCCCTGACGTCTGCTGTTGCAAGTCTTTTCCAGCTTCAGGATAGTCGTCAACTGGCCTGTCGCAAAGCTGTACACTTCGATCAACGGTTGTTCTGCTTTTTCGGTCGAAGCGAAATAGATTCCTTGTGGGGTTCTTCTTTCTCCACCAGCCGTCCGTGCCGTTCGACCAGCGCCAGCAACAGGTCAAACGCTTTCGGTGTGAGCGCAATCGTCGCGCCGTCGCGTTGCAGCAAGCGTTCCCGCGCGTCGAGGCGGAACGGGCCGAATTCATAAGAGTGTCTTGAGGGCTGATGCATAAAAGCTCAGCAGAAGTTTTCCATCACTGTCTTGCTAACGCCAAAAGGCTTTGTTCACTGATTAGGTCAAGGCGTATGCCCAATGCGCTGCAGCAATTTGCGGAAGCGTTCATCTGCGCGCAAGCCGTCAAATTTCGGATCAACTTTCAGCCACAGCCACAGCCAACCGCTGCGCTCTTCATAGGCTTTTTCGAGCCAGGCCAGCGCCTGTTCCCTTTCCCCAAGTCCGGCGTGGATGGTGGCGAGATCATAGGGTGAGACGTACCTGCGCTTGGCAGTCTCTTGCAACTCTGCGAGCACCTTTTGCGTCTCGGGGCGCTGGCCTGACATGGCATAAGCATGTCCGAGCGATGCCAAAACCTGTGGGTTGTCATTTATTAGGCGCGCTTGGTTAAATTCAGCAATGGCCTCATTAAACTTACCCTGTTGTTCATAAACACAGCCGAGCATTAGTCGTGTCCAGTGCAACTTCGACTCCACACCTATCGCCCGCCGATACTGTTCAATGGCCTGCTCATACTGGCGCGCGAAATAAAAAGAATCTCCCAGCCCCCACAAACCCCAGTCGTTCAGCGGATCGGATCCCAACGACCGTTTCATTTCTGCCTGCGCTTCATCAAACCGTCCCACCGCGATCAAGTGAAAGCCATAAAGCCGATGCGCTGGTTCGTATTCCGGGTCAAGCGCCATGGCACGCTTGAGTTCCTGTTCAGCCCCCACCCAGTCCCAATCATACTGCGCCTTGATCAAACCCAGGGTAGCGTGCGTTGAAGCAGACGTCTCATCTTGCTGCAATGCATTCACGGCTGCCGCTTTTGCTTTGGGCATCGCTTCCCGAGGGGACATGTGCAGGTCCGAAAGGAAGGTCCAGGCAGTGGCCAGCCCCTCGTAGGCTGAGGCAGAGTTCGGGTCTAGGATGACAGCTTTATTGTAGTACTCAATGCCTTTCCTGACCTCATCTTCCTTCCACTTGAGCAGGTAGAAGTTGCCCTTGAACTCAAGCTCCGTGACTTTGGCTCTCTTCTCCAGCCTGAAGTACTGCCAGAGTCCGACACCGATGAAAACAGGCAGTAAGAAAGCGAGAGCGCTCAGAATAATCACAGAGCGATTGCTTCGGCTGGCCGCAGACTTGACATCCGACGTTATCGGCTGTGCGTCACCCGTGCTGACTGGAGTCGCCGGCTCTTGGGCTACAGGCCCCGCCTCTACATCATTTTGCGACTTTACCTTAGCCACAAAGCGATAGCCGCGCTTCGGCACGGTTTCAATGTAGCGTTCGCCGTTCGTGCCATCGCCCAAAGCTTTGCGAATTAGTGCGATATTGGAGGATAGGTTCGATTCCTCGACTATCGTGTCGGGCCAGACGGCTTGGAACAATTCTTCTTTCTCGACCAAGCGCCCAGGTCGTTCGACCAGCGCCAGCAACAGGTCAAACGCTTTCGGTGTGAGCGCAATCGTCGCGCCGTCGCGTTGCAGCAAGCGTTCCCGCGCGTCGAGGCGGAACGGGCCGAATTCGTAACATTGTGATTGCGAATGATTCATCGTCAGCCTTACTTCGGCGGAGCCACTTTCGTCCGCCAATATGTGAACACGCGATCCGCCGTGGCCAGCGCGGTTTTGTCGTTGCGCACGAGGCCGTACATCATAAGCGCCTGCACGACTTCGCCGTAGTTCACGGTTTTGGGTTCGCCGAAATACGAAGGTTCTTTGCCAACGCCCGTGCGCGTGTTGCCCTCGACTAATACTTCGCCGTTCTCGCCAATGCGCGTCAGTTGCCACGCGACGGCTTTTGGCAACGCGGCTTCAAATTCGGGAATCGGCAGGTGCAACGCGAGCGTCTGACCAAACAGAATTGAGGCCGCGTTGTAGCTGGAATCGCGTCCGCCGTTTTCGCTGAAAACTCCGTCCTTGTCACGACGAGTCAGGCCGTGCGCGACCAGCCGATGCGACGTGGCAATGAGCTTTTCGTCCTTCAGCGCGAGTCCGCACAAACCAAATGCCTTCGCGGCAATGAAGATGCGATTCACAGCGTGTGAGCTGTTGGCAATGATTGTGTCATAGCCCGATGCGATAAAAGCCATCGCACGGCGCATCTTCGGTTCCAGCGCGACGAGGCGGTCGTGAAAATGCTTTTCGTGCGGCGACTGGCGAATCACGAGCACCGCACGCCCCACTTCCTGCATAAAAAAGAAGGCAGTCTCGACCGCCGCGCCAAACGGTTTCGCGCTTTTGCCATTGGGCCGATCATTCGCCTCGAACCCGCCATCGGCACGCTGATGCGAGAACGTGGTTTCGATGCCGCGCCAAGCATTGTCCGCTGTAGCGAGGTCGTCCGCCACGACCCCGTAAATCACCGTGCGAGCACTGCCGCGCTGTGTGCCCGCTTCGATCCAATATCCGCCCCGATGATTCGTGCCGATGAAGCCCTGCGCATCGGGCAGGCTCTCGCCAATCAGCGCGCGCAATCGTTCTTTCGGGATTTTGCGTAACAGATCGTATTCCGTAATCGGTTTGCGCGGCGCGTTGTTCGCCATCGCCACGCAGGCGAAAAGTAGCAACAGAAGGGAGGAAGTGATGGGTTTGTAGTTCATAAGTTTGTCAGAAAACATTCGGAAATCCGATCCAGCTTGCGGCGCAAGCGTCAGCATAAAGCCTGGGGTGAAGCGCGGTAGCGCGGAGCCCCAGGACATTCCGTATTGAAACAGTTAGCCCGCGCAGGCGGGCGATAGCCGCTGACGATTACGATGATGGCGAAAGACTGCCGCCCACATCTGCGGGCTTGTAGGCCTCCCTCGCCCGTTTCCTGGGGTTGCGGCTCACGCCTTCACCCGAGGCTTTATGCGGTCGCCCGGCTTCGCGGGCTAGGTTTTTAAATCAGTTCTGAAATTCCATTCAGGCAGCGCCGTGTTACTTCTTCAGTCCCGCTGTCCAATTCAAAAACACGGTGACGGGCGTGGGTTCGCCGACCTTTGTCCCGATCAGGAAGTGTTGCCCGTCTGCCGTCACGTCGTAGTCAATCCCGGACTGCACCAGGCCCGTCAGCATCCGCGTTTTGAATACGGTTTTGGGCGTGGCAAAGGCTTCGCCACTCATCGGCACCGCCATCATCATCCCATCCGCTGCGACGTAAAAGAGTTCCTGCCCGTTGCGACTGAATCTCGGTTGTGTGCCGCCGCTGATCGAGATGCGCTTTTTATCGCCGCCCAGTTTGCCGTCGGCACTGAACGATTGCACGTAGATTTCATAGCTGCCCGATTCATCCGATGTGTAAGCCAGCCAGCGCATATCGGGCGAAAGCTGCGCCTGGTATTCGTCAAAGATGGAGTTAATGAGCAGGTAAGGCTGCCGCTCTCCAAACAACGGCAGCGCCCAGACATCCCGGCGCGTTTTCTCGCTGCTTCTGCTGTAAAGCAGATAACGCCCATCTTTCGACCAATCAGATAACGCCCCCACCCCGCTGCCGATCTCAGCAGCGAGTCTTCGCCTCCACCACCTGCGGCTTTTTGGTATATCCCCCTCGTCCCGCCTCTGCGGCTATAGAAAGCGACGTAACTACTATCCGGCGACCAGAGCGGATAGTCTTCGTTAGCGGGGTCAAAGGTCAGTCGGGTGGGCAGATTGCGCAGCAGATCAATTGTCCAGATATCTGATTTCCGCGTTTTTGCGTCTACACGCACAAGGGCAACGTTTCTGCCATCTGGCGCAATCCTGGGATTTGCCCCTAGTGGCACTCTCACTGGCGGGTCCAGCACCGACTCCTGTTTTCCTGTGCGGTCAAACCAGACAAGCTGATGGTCATGCTGCGCATCTCCGCGCCAGACCAGCACACCATTCTCAGCAACGGAGAGGGGAGCAGCGAGCGAGTCGTAAGCCTCGACAGGATTCGTCAGGGGAATGGCCTCGCCCTTCAGTTCCAGGCGCGTCGCGTCGAAGGCCTGTGCCACTAACGCTCCCTCCCGCACAAACAGCAGCCAGCCCGGCGGTGCATACACGGCAGGCGCGGCATCGGCCAGAATCTGCTTCACCTCTTTCGTATCCAGCGAGCCGACAAAGACACGTTGCTGACCTTCGAAGCCAGCATCGCGGTACAGAAAGTGGCGGCCATCCGGCAGAAAAAACGGGACACGATGGTCAAGCAAACCCTGCGCTGGATCAAGGCTGGTCACAGGCACAGGCGTGCCGCCCGTGGCCGGAACCTGAAATAACCCGCTCGCAGAGCTTGGCGCAAAGACGATGACGCCCTCCCGGTTCCACGTTCCCCCTTCCAGGCGGTTCGCGTTACAAAGCGTTTGCGGACGCCCGCCCGCCAGTTCCAACCGCATCAGCTTGCCCTGCGCACCGAAGCCCAGCGAACGGCTGTCCGGCGACCAGAACGGCGCTATCGCGTCTTCTGTGCCCGGCAGCGGGGTTGCTTCGCCACTATCCAGCGGACGCACATAAAGCTGTCGTTTGCCCTCGGCTGACCGCCCGATAAACGCCAGCTTCTGTCCATCGGGCGAGACGACTACGGAATCATAGCGCCCATTGTCGAAGGCCACCTTTTCCGGTGGCGTAAACGAGAGGCGCACGGCGGAGGTGCTATTGGCCGGACGATTGAAATACGCCACACCGAGCGCAAGTGCGATCAACGCCAACACTCCCGCAACAAGCCACGCGATGCGCTCCCGCCGGCCTGGGTACGCACGCGCCCCCGCGTGCGGGCTTGGTGAGGCGTCCGTTGGCAACGAAGTAGTCTCTTGCCCAGAGTTGCCCGCGAGGGCGCGGGCGTACCCAGACGACGCCAGCCCTTCCAGCGCAAAACCCAAATCGCTGGTGGATTGAAAGCGCCGCCCCGGTTTCTTCTCTAAACAGCGCCGCACGATCTTTTCCAATTGCGGCGAAATCTTCGCGTTCGTCTCGCTCAACTCCGACGGTTCCTCATTCAGAATCGCCGTCATCGTTTCCGCCATTGTCCCTTTCTGAAACGCTCGCTCGCCGCGCAACATCTCGAACAGAATCAAGCCGAAGCTGAACAAGTCCGAACGATGATCTACCGTTTCGCCGCGCACTTGTTCGGGCGACATGTACGCCACCGTTCCCATCACCGTGCCGGGAATGGTGTGTGGCGAGTGAGCGATGGGGCGATGGGGCGACAGGGCGAGCGTAGATTCCTCTTCACCCCGTCGCCCCATCGCTCCGTCACCCTGTCGCGCTTCCGTCAGCTTCGCCAAGCCGAAGTCCAAAATCTTGAGCCGTCCATCTTTGGTGATGAATAAATTTTCGGGCTTGAGGTCACGATGCACAATGCCTTTTTCGTGCGCCGCCGCTAAGCCCGCCGCGATTTGTTGGGCATATTCAATCGCTTTGCGCACGGGCAACACGCCTTCGTCGAGTTGCGCCCGCAATTCTTCACCTTCCAGCAATTCCATTACTAAATATGGATTACCTTCGTGATTACCGAAATCGTAGACCGTCAGAATATTCGGATGATTCAGCGCCGAGGTCGCCATCGCTTCCTGCTCGAAGCGATGCAAGCGGTCGGCGTCGTAGGCGACTTCGCTCGGCAGAACTTTGATGGCGACTTCACGATTCAAGCGGGTGTCGCGCGCGCGATAAACTTCGCCCATGCCGCCTTTGCCAATGGGGGCGAGAATTTCGTAGTGATCAAATGACGTGTTGGGGGCAAGGGGCATAGAATTTCGTTAGGGTAGCGCAAACTGTTAGTTTGCGGGGTTATTCAGGAAACCGCGCTGGAATAACAAATCGTGTCGGATTGAAGTATCTGTTTTTTTGCGGCAGTAACAAATGAAGCCTCGCAAACTGACAGTTTGCGCAACTGTTGCCGCGCGCGCAGTCTACCATAGCCGAAAGACATGCTCACGCTGGACGGCGAGAACGTTGTTTTGTTGCGATGGAATTGCGCTGCCGAAGCCAGTATGATGAGCAGGCGCGACGAAAGCGAAGGACTTCGGCGCAATTTTTATCAATCGTATTCATTTCTAAAAGATTCTATGACAACCATCGTAGTCGTAAAAAAATTGGGCCAAGTCGCTATCGCTGCCGACACCATGACCAAGTACGGTAGCTATATGAACGAACGCGCGACCTACATCGCCAATCACGAAAAGATATTCCAGCTTGGTCAGAGCTATATCGGGCTTTCGGGGCCAGCAACTGCCGACTTGGCGATTAAGGATTTTTTTGCTCGCAAAAAGAATAACGTCAAACTGGACACGCCGCTGGAAATCTTTCGCATCTGGAACGAATTGCATCAGGTCTTGAAAGACGAATATTTTCTGAACCCAACGAAAGATCAGGACGATTCGTTTGAATCCTCGCGCAGCCGCGTGTTGATTGCGAATCCACACGGCATTTTCGGCGTGGATTCGTATCGCTTTGTCCAGGAGTTCACCAAATTTTACGCCTACGGATCGGGCAGCGAATTTGCGATGGGTGCATTGTTTGCGGCCTATGATTCAGATCGCTCTGCATCTGAGTTAGCAACCCTCGCAGTCAAAGCAGCAGCCGAATTTGACGATGCGACCGGAGAACCAATCACGACTTATTCGCTCGCACTGAAAAAACAGCGCGCGAAATAGCCTGACCTAATGTAAAGCGATTTGCCAAATCGCGCTGTTTTGTTTCTTTGCCAAAGACAGCGATTTAGCAAATCGCTTTACACTACGCCAAGCCCTACGCCATTCAGCTTGCGTGTGTCAAACGCTCCATCCGTCACCTTGAAGATGCCGGGGAACTTCTTTTCCCACGGTTTGTTCGCCGCAGGCATGTATTGGCGCGAATTATGCTCGACGCCTGACACACCCGGCACGTGCGCGGCGATGCTCACCGAATGCAACAACGACGCGCCAGGACAGGTCAAATCCTGCACGCATAAAAACATCTTGTATTTCTGCCCTGCTGCGGCCATCAGCATCGCTTGCGATTGGCCTTTGCAGGCTTTCAGCGCGATGCCGGTGTAGCCCATTTCGCGTGCGAGCAACAACGATTCCAAATCCACCAGCGATTCGTCCACGACAATCGGGCGCAGCTTATTCGCTTCATGCATGACGTTTTGGCGATTCGCTTTCAGGTCGCGGGCGGTGGGCTGTTCGATGTACTGAATGCGCGCAAAACCTTTCGGCGTTAGTTCTTTCACCTTGCGCAAGTATTCGAGCAGGTAACCAATGTTCGGGCAGCGTTCGTTGAAGTCTACGCAGTATTTCCAATCAATATTCGGGCGCGTTTCATTCGCTATGCGATCAATGTTGACGGTGCGTTCGATGTCCCACTTCAGTTCGTCGCCCTGCAATTTGATTTTGATGTGCGTCAGGTTGTTGTACTTGATCCATTCGGCCAACGTGTTCGGCAAACCATCGTTGAGACGATTCGTCAATTCGCTTTCGAGCACCGCATCTGCGCCGCCGACCGAGTGATACATAAACACACGCGGTCGCGGTTTTGTCATCACGTAGCGGTTCAGATATTCGCCTTTGAAATCCGGCGTCAGGTAATGCGACAAATCCTTCGCCATCAAATTCGGGCCGTAGGTTTGATAGACGTTGCGCACGTGAACCTTCCCGAACGCATCGTGAATCGCGGCATCAAAGGCGCTCGCTGTCACAATCGTGCAAAGTTTTGGGATCGGCGCGTCGAGCTTCAATTCTTTCGTGACTTCAATTGCAGCCTGTAAATATGCGGGTTCGAGCGCGGTGTTGATGTCAAGAGGATGCCCGAATTCCCGGTAATTCGCCGTAATTTTGTTGATGCGCGCGGCCAGCACTTTCATCGCATTCAGCGTTATGTCATACGGCATCGAACGCGAAGGAAACGCCCAGACGTTGCCCAGCGGCATGGAGCCGAATCCATTCGCCGTTTTGCCACTGGCGGTGCGTACACGACACTTCACATTGATGATCGTCGCGCGATCTACCGGAACGCCGCCGAATTTGTACGGCGCGCGATATTGATGTTCTTCCAGTTCGTAGGAAATATCTTCAATGCGGATGTCAGTTGTTCTGGCCTGAGCGTTTAGAATCGAAAAGCTTGTGACGCTCAAGCCCGTCACAGCTTGCAAAAAGCCTCGGCGCGAAGTCAGGTTCATCAGTGATTCCTCAGAAAAAGTGGGAGCAATTTCATTGACCGGTTTATCGTTGTGCGGGAACAGAAATTTGTCAACGCCGCTGTTGAGTTTGGAAAAAATCTATTGAGCCTGTAAAATTCCCTTTCTCTTACAAGCAATACTAGCCGCCCCGATTGTCGCTCTGCACTCCTTTTCTTACCAAGGGCATCCACATTTTCAGCGATCATGACAAAAGAACTTTTTGACCAGATTGTTGCTGTTCTCTTACCGGAAATGGACGATCCCAAAGAACGGAGAGAACTGATTCAAAAGGCGCTGGCGGGGTCTTCCGTCATTCAGAAACTCAACTGGAAAGGAAACGCCAGCACCTTCACACGTCACCTGGTACAGGTGCTTGACGATTACGGGAATCTTGCCAACGGTCAATCAGCCATAGCGGCAATCTTGCTTGCCATCCAACAACGAACGGGAACGAATCGGCAAGGCTTGCAAACCGCGCTTGCTGCGTTGCTCCGCCAACTAACCCCACCGGCTTTTTCTGAAAAAAAATATGCGAAACCGCCTGCTATTTCGCCGATGTGGAGCGAGTCAATCGTGCAGCCTGCTTCGCATCCTGAATCGAAATCTGCGAGAGAGGAAGACTCGGATTTCGGCGGGGAAGAAACGTCTGCGATTGAAAAAATGCTGCGACTGAAAAGGGACGAAATCCAATTTTCTCCCGACGATCTCAGTTCTTTCATTGGCCTGCCCAAAAGCAAGCCTGCGCCTGCGCCCCCAGCACCTCCGACCACGGCCAAATTCTCGTTTCGACTGGAAGGCAAAGACACGTTCGGTGACCAAGTGAAATGTGGGACCGACGTAGATTTGATCTTCGACTACAACCATCTTTCAGACAAGATTCTCGCGGTCATACAGGCAAAAGAATTGAGTTCACTACTTCACGAAAATGGAGTCCTGGGAATCAGCATCATTCCCAAAGGCTTTACGACCCGCGATGGCAAATGGCACCAAACGGTGCAGTTTCAGAATGGGAAATTGCAAGAAGCCGCGCGCTTTCAACTCAAGGCGTCAGATGCGCCCGTGGATGGCGCAGGGGTCTATATAAGTTTTGATAAAGCGGGCGCGGTCATTTATGAATTCCAACTGGCAGTTCAGTTAGTGATGTCATTCAACATCTCTGACATCTCCAAGCTTTCGATCTTGCCGCCCGCCGAAATGGATTTGGATGAAATGATGGCGGTGCAGGAGGAACCACGCACCGCGCGCTTGGTGCTTTGGTTGGATGGCGACAGTATTCATTACAGCCTCATCCAGCAGGATGATTTGGAACAGCCACTCGCCGGAGAATTTCAGAAAATCACGCGCACTTCCCTAAGCGATTGCCTGGGCAAAATTCAGAGCATCTTGAAACCAGTTTCCGAACATATCATCTGGAACAAGCTCGGCTACCGGATTGATGCGCCACAGAACGAAGGGGAATATCGCGCCTTCGGGGAGTTTATGGAACGCGTCGCCACCGCAGGCTCAATCCTTTACTTTTCGCTGGCCGAAGATGATGAATGTCGGCAGCTCCTGGAAACGATTAACGCGCTTGCGCCTGACAGTCGCCTGAGCATTTCCACCGATTGCGCCTTTCTACCCTGGGAAATTTTGTATCCCCATCGGTACAACTTTGAGTGGCCGGACGCGACGAAAAAGAAGGCTCCGTTGCAGGTCCAGGATTTCTGGGGGTATCGGTTCGCCATTGAATGTTTGCTCAAGGCCAAAGCCGCCTTCAAAATTCCGTATCGGGCGCATCAGACCGCACAGCCCTTCCTCAGTTGCAATTTCAATCCCACCATTGATGCGATTGGCGGAGCTGCATATAAACCCGTCACCGATCAGGAAACGTGGGCCAAACAATTGGATGCCAGCCAGTACCGAATTGACGTGCGCAAGACGGGTCAGGACATCAAGACCATGTTGTTCACACCGGATTACGAAGCGACGGTGATTTATTTGTATTGTCACGGCAGCAATGATAAGCCATTGCAGGACAGCCAAAAAGAATTGCTGGAATTGGATGAGGGCATCCTGATTGATCCCAACGTGCTGACCGATGGCAGCACCTTCAAACACGGCCCCATCGTGTTTTTGAACTCCTGTAGTTCCGGGGCTTTTTCGCCTCTGGCCTTTTCCACCTTCCTGACACGCTTTCGAGAAAAACAGGCGCTCGGATTGATCGCTACGAATTTTCCGGTGCCAGCGGCGTTTGCGGCCAAATTTGGTTGGGAAATCATTGAACGATACATCCAACCGCCGACCAAAACGCTTGGCGATGTTTTGCTCCAGGAGCGGCGGCGTTTGCTGGATGCGCGCAACCCACTGGGATTGTTTTATTCCCTGCAATGTCCAATGGGCATCACGGCGCGGCCCGTTAAATAAGCCTGCGCCTCGAAAGGAAACCGTATGAGCGACAAAAAAGTTACGATCAGCGTCAGCGATTTACACATTGGTGGTGGCCCCGATGATCCCGGCGACGATCACGTCTATCACCAGCGGCAATTCAGCCAGTTCATTGCCAGACTCAAGGATTCACCCGAAGGACAGGCAGGCGAAATCGAGTTATTCATCAATGGTGATTTTCTGGAATTTGCGCAGGTGAATCCCGGTGCCTACACGCTTGGCTCAGCGAAATACTGGTGCTCTGAAGCAGAATCCATGCAAAAACTGGAACCGATCATCCAGGGTCACCCGGACATCTTCGCCGCGCTCAAGGAATTCAGCGGACGGGGAAATCTGGTCACGATGGCAGCCGGCAATCACGACGTCGAGCTGTTCTGGGCCGATGTGCAAAAGCGTTTGCAGGAAGTGGCGGGGCCAATCTCATTTGCTTTGGGCGAGGAATGGTTCACGCGTTATGACGGGCGCTTGAAAATCGGACACGGGCATCAGTTCGATCCGGCAAATAAGTTTGAGAGCTGGTGGAATCCGATTTTAGCGGGACCGGATGGAGTCGCACGATTAGAGATGTGTCCCGGAACATTGTTCATGGTCAAATTTGTCAATTGGCTCGAAGGCGAGTTTCCCTTTGCCGACAACATCAAACCCGTAACCAATCTGCGGCAAATTCTGTGGAAGGAAGATCGTCTTAGCTTTGCCGCCGTCGCGTGGATGTTGGCGCGCTTCCTTGCCCGGCATCCCAAATCAGCTTTAAGCACGGAAACGGACAACACCAAACTGGCAGCGCACCTGCGTCAGATGTTGGAATTTGACGATGACTTTGCGGCCCAAATCACCAGGTTATATCAAAAAGTACACGCGTCAGCAGCAACCGTCGAAACGGTGCGACAGGAACTCAAATCAGATCAGGCGGTCTTCACCTTCCTGTGCGATGTGATGCCGCAATTGCCGCCCGAAGAATGGATGCCGGTGCTGGACCTGGCCGGGCAAAGCGTGAGTTTAGGCATCGGTGGCAAAAGCTCCACGCTGGGGATTGCCGATCCCAAGGCCCGCAACGACAAAGAAACCTTGCGCGCCGCCGCTAGTGCAGAATTGAACGCAGAGAATGGGCCGGAAATCGTCGTGATGGGGCATACGCATCAGCCCGACGAAAAGCGCAGCAATCGTGGCGTGTATTTCAATACAGGATCGTGGACACGCTATGCCGAGTTGTCACAGATGGAAAACCTGACGTTGGAAAACCTGCGACACGAAGAGAAATTTCCCTATCAACTGAATTACGTCCGGGTCGAACGACTCGCGGACAACACTTTGAAATCTGAAATGATTTGTTATGAACAAGGCTGACGACAATCAGAAACCGCGCGTGATTTAGCAAATCGCACGACACCTTGTTCAGGCCGCCAGTTCCAGACGATTGCGAATCAAATACAACAATTGCTCGCGCCCGATCAAGCCGAGCACGCGTTCATCTTCAACGACGGCAATTTGAGCCACGTCATATTGCTCCATCAGCCGCAGCACTTCCTCAATGCTCGCCGTGGGCGCAACGGCATGCAAGTTGGCAAGTGGTTGCATCACGGCTTGCACGGACGTATTCGCCCAATCGTGGCGAGGCACTTTGCGCACATCGGTAAGCGTGACCAGGCCGCGCGGTTGCTCGAATGAACCGACGATGAAGCAACGGCGTCCGCTCAGCAATAAATGACTCTCGACAAATTCCAGCAGCGAAGTTCCCGCTGCCACCACCGGGCAATCGGTCGTCATCACTTGCCGCGCCTGCACGCCCGTCATCGCGCGTTGCGTTTCCATCTGCACCCGCGCACCTTCCGCCGCATTGCTCAGAAACCACCCGATAAACATGAGCCATAATCCATTGGCGAGGTTTTGACTGGCAAAAACCAGAAAGAGTCCTTGCAAGATGAAAAAATAACCAAACAATCGCCCGGCACTCGCGGCCACCTGCGTCGCTCGTTCCCGATTGCCCGTGACCTTCCATACAATTCCCCTCAACACGCGCCCGCCATCCAACGGTAAACCCGGCAGCAAATTGAACGTCGCCAGCCCAACGTTAACGAGCGCCAGCCAACCGACCATGCTACTGATGACAGCAGAACTCGTTTGAGTAACGTACCAAATCGCGCCGAAAATCAGCGCCAGCAAATAACTCGACAAAGGTCCAATCAATGCAATCCAAATTTCAGCCGCAGGCTGTTTCGCTTCTTCCTTGATTTCCGCCACACCACCAAAAACGAACAGCGTGATCGAACGGACGGCATACCCATAACGTAATGCCAGCCATGAATGCGCCAGTTCGTGAAAGAGGACCGAGCCGAAAAACAAGAGGCTGGCAGCAACACCAATGCTGATGTGCGCGGCTTGGGGAAGTTGCGGAAATTGCCCCGCAAACTTTGCGACCAGCGAAAATGTCACCAGCGCAAAAATCAGCAGCCAACTGAAATGCACCAAAATAGTGATTCCAAAAATCGAACCGAGGCGTAAGGCGACACGCATACCGTTTTTCTCCTTTCGACAAAAAGGGCAAAGAGTGTGCCAGATAACCGCCTTCCGTTTCTGCGCGGTTTTGCGCATTCCAGCGGGAAAGTTTTCCCACTCGCAGGGCCGAATCATCCGCAATCCCGCTGGCATTTGACTTGCTCATCAAAAGGCGGAGTTGAATTGTTATGGTCAAGAGCACTGCTCACGAAAAAACTGATCTGCAAGCGTGGCTGAAAATGGTGGCGGCCTTGCAACAGGCGTCCGACTGGCCGGAAGACGAAAAGCCAATTGAAATGAAACAGACGCATATTTCCGTCTTGTTGCTCAGTCGCAACTATGTCGTCAAGTTGAAGAAGCCTGTAGATTTTGGCTTTCTTGATTACACCACGCTCGACAAACGAGCCAGGGCCGTCGAGGATGAAGTCCGGCTGAATCGTCGTCTGTGCCGTGATGTTTACATCGGCTACGGCAACGTCATTGACACCGACGGCCAGATTTCATTTTCCGGTCGTCAGGGAACGATTGTGGATCACTGCGTGTGGATGAAACGATTGCCTGATGATCGGATGCTTGATCAATTGGTCGCGCGCCACACCGTCACAGAAACAATGATTGACCGCATTGCCGCGCGGTTGAGCGGATTTCATCGCACGGCCCGGCGTGGCCCGGAGGTGGCGAAATGGGGCAGCCTCGACGAAATTCGCCACAATTGGGACGAAAACTTCGCGCAAACCGAAGCCTTCGTTGGACGCACGATCAAAGCCGCCGACTACGAAGCTATCCGCGCGTGGGTTCAGCAATGGTTGGAAACCAAAGCCGACCTTTTCCAACACCGCCTGCAAACCGGACACATCGTTGATGGGCACGGCGATGTGCGTTGCGAAAGCGTGTGTGTGACCGACAACGAAATTTACATTTACGATTGCATTGAATTCAATGACCGCTTTCGTTGCGACGACATCGCCAACGAGGTCGCCTTTCTGGCAATGGATTTGGATGCACGCGGCAGACCTGATCTCGGCTACTACTTCACCGAGGCGTACGAACGGCGCATCGGCGACAACGACCTTTTCACGCTGTTACCATTTTATCGCTGCTATCGCGCCTACGTGCGAGGCAAAGTGTTGAGCTTCGAGCTAAATGAAAGTGAATTCAGTGCCGCTGAAAAAGACGTCGCCGCACAACAAGCACAGCATTATTTCGATCTCGCCAAACGATATGCGACGCCGCTGTTACAACCGACGGTGATTGCGGTGACAGGCTTATCTGGCACGGGGAAAACAGCGGTAGCGCGCGCCATCGCGGGTGAACTTGGGCTACGGGTGGTGTCCGCTGATGCCGTGCGGCAAGAATTGTTCGGAACCAGGAAACAGCCTGCGCAATATGAGCAAGGCGCATACACGCCGGAAGCCAATCGTTTGACGTATGACAAGCTGATTGCAACGGGGCGCGAGTTCCTACAACGCGATGGCGGAGTCATTTTGGATGCCACGTTTCGGCACGCAGAAGATCAGGTCCAAGCCCGGACGATGGCTGTCGAAGCGGGCGCGCAGTGGCGGATGATCGAATGCCAGCTCGCACCGGAGTTGGTCAAAGAAAGGCTGGAAAAACGTACGGCACAGCACGAAGGCTTATCCGACGCAACGTGGGAAATTTATCTGCAACAAAAAGAACACCCGGTCGCGTCTGTACCAACAATCAGTTCGCTGAAACTCGATACCGCAGGCAATCTTTCTACCACGGCACAAACGGCGACGGATTGGTTGCGCAGCCAAAACGGGCGGTGAGTTTTCCACGAACGACCGAAAAAAAAACGAATTAAGCTGAGGTCTACACTTGGTGAAGTTTGGCGGTCATCGGCTGGCGACGATGATGCCGATGTTCGCGCATCAGATGTCGCTTAACTGCTTCGACCAATAACAAATAGGTCATCACCGTTCCTGTCAAAAAGAGAAAGAAGGCAGCCGGCAATGGCGTAAACCCCAGCACACGAGCCAACGGGGTAAATGGCAACACAATACCAAAGGCCACGATCAGGACGGTTGTCACCGTCAGAGGGATGCTGGGTCGGCTGCGCAATGGATTGCCGGCAGTGCGAATAATGAACAGCACCAGCGTTTGAGTGGCGAGCGATTCAACAAACCAGCCAGTATGAAAAAGCGATTCAGAAGCCTGAAAGATTTTCAGCAAAACATAAAACGTCAGGAAATCATAAAGCGAACTGATCGGGCCAATGTACAGCATAAAGTTCTGAATCAATTTGATGTTCCAACGGTGCGGTTTGTGAATGTACGTGGCGTCTACGTTATCCGTAGGAATGGTAATTTGGGCCAAGTCATACAGAAAATTATTGAGCAGAATTTGCATCGGCAGCATAGGCAAAAAGGGCAAAAACAAAGCAGCAGCCGCCATACTGAACATATTGCCGAAATTGGAACTCGTCCCCATCAACAAATACTTCATCACATTGCCGAACGCTTTGCGCCCTTCGATAATTCCCTGATGTAGCACGCGCAGACGGCGTTCCAACAAAATAATTTCCGCCGCATCTTTGGCAACTTCGACGCCTGTCGCCACCGAGATTCCCACATCAGCAGCGTGTAGCGAGGGCGCATCATTGATGCCATCACCAAGAAATCCCACAACGTGTCCGCGCCCTTTGAGAGCCAGCAGAATGCGATGTTTTTGTGCTGGCGAGACACGTGCAAAGACCGTCGTCTTCTCAGCCAGATGTGCTAAAGCCGTCTCACTCATCCGGCTCAATTCATCACCCAGCACAATGCGCCCTACCTTCAGGCCAACGGTCGTGCAAATGTGTTGTGCCACCAATTCACTGTCGCCGGTCAGGATTTTGACTTTAACGCCATCACGGTGTAATGCGTCTATCACGTCGGACGCATCAGCCAGTGGGGGATCAGAAAAGGCCAGAAACCCCGCCAGAATTAGCTCCTGTTCATCGGCAACCTGATAGAGTTGTTGCTCCGCAACCTGCCGATAACCAACCGCCAATGTGCGATAACCATTTGCACTGAGTTGCTGAAAAGTCGCTTGACACTGCACGCGCGCCGTTTCATCAAGCGGCAGTTGTTGTGCATCCGATTCATAGCTGCGGCAACAGGCCAGTACGCTTTCGGGCGCGCCTTTTGTAATCAATGTTCGCTCTCCGCTATTTTCCACGACGACAGAAAGTCGCCTTCGCTCAAAGTCAAACGGGATTTCATCAAGCTTGCGATACCCCTGCACATCTATTTGACGATAATTGAGAATCGCCGCATCAAGCGGGTTGCGAATACCGGTCTCAAACGAACTGTTCAGCCAACCGAGCTGTAAGACGTTTGCATCCGGGTTTCCCAACGGGTCCAGATATTTCTCCAATACCATTTCCCCACTGGTCAGCGTGCCGGTTTTATCGCTGCACAAAATATCCATGCTGCCGAAATTCTGGATGGTTTCCAGATGCTTGACGATGACTTTTGCACGCGCCATGTGAACGGCTCCCTGACTCAGCGTCACCGTCGTAATCATCGGCAAAAATTCCGGCGTAAGGCCTACAGCCAATGCCAGGGCAAACAGCATGGAGGCCAGTGGATCGTGATGAAACACGATGCTGACCAGCAGCACAAAAAAGACCAGAAACAGAACGGTCTTGGTAATGAAATAGCCAAATTGTTTGGTGCCGCGTTCAAATTCCGTTTCTGGCGCACGCAAAGCCAGGTGCGCGGCGATGTCGCCGAAAGCGGTGGACGCGCCGGTTGCAGTGACAATGGCAGTGGCTGTCCCACTGACAACAGAAGTGCCAAGAAACACTAAATTACGGGCCTCTGCCGGATTGGATGACACAGCAACCGGAATCATGGCGTCTTTTTCTACGGGCAGGGATTCTCCGGTCAAAGCAGCTTGATTGAGATGCAAATCACGGGCGGCAAGAAGGCGCGCATCAGCGGGGACCAGATCGCCAGCAGCAAGTCGGATCACGTCGCCCGGCACAATTTCACGCCGAAGAATGTCGCGCCATTGCCCTGCGCGCAAGACTGAAGCGGTTGGCGTAACTTTGGCTCGTAACGCTTCGATTGCCCGCTGCGAGCGATAGGTTTGGAAAAAGTTTACGCCAACATTAACCAGCACCATTAACGCGATGATGACCGCATTGAACGATTCTCCGACAAACGCGGAAACGGCGCTGGCAACCAACAAGATCAACACCAATGGATTGGAAAAGGAATGTAGTAATTGCAGCAGCCCTAATCGGCGTTGCACGGGCGCGGGTTCATTCGGACCAACTTGGGCCAGCAACTGTCGCGCCTGCTGTTGGCTCAACCCACTACCGCTCTCGGAGGTCATCGCAAAGGAAGATATTTCGGTAACGGCTGGCGGCATGACGGCTTCTCCTGGTTTTGCGTGGATGGAACCGATTGCGGAATCAGCCGCATCCAGTTCTTCTGCCAGCAAACAGGGCAACCTCTATGCCAGTGAATAGTGGAGTAGTCAGGCGCTACCATCTCTCATTGGCTGTTCCTCCGATTGGCTACCCTTCCGGGCGTAGCGCCCGCGCCAATGTAGTCAACAAGGTTTCCAGATCGTACGGCTTGGAGAGCACGTGTCGCACACCAAGTCGGCACGCTTCTTCAACTTTCTCTGTTTCCGTCAACCCACTGCTGGCAATGAATGACATGTGCGGCTTTATCTTTTGCAGCGTGCGAATCAGCACCAGCCCATCCATCAGCGGCATCATCATATCGGTGAGCACCACTTTAATCTCGTCGGCATGTTGAGCAAAAAGTTGGAGGGCATTCACGCCGTCCTCTGCCGTCAGGGTGCGATAGCCGTAACTTTCCAGCGTCGTGCGCATCATTTCCCGAATCGCCGCTTCATCGTCCACAATCAAAATCAATTCGCCCTGTCCCGTCGGTAAGGTGGCGGGAGCTGATGGCGCGACGACTGCTGTTGCGGTGGCCTGCGCAGGCAACCAGAGATGGAATTTCGTCCCCGCGCCCGGTTTGCTCTCGACCTGCACAAAACCACCGTGTCGTGTGACGATGCTTTGCACAGTGGCTAATCCCAGCCCCGTGCCTTTGCCCGGCTCTTTCGTGGTAAAGAACGGATCGAAGATACGCGCCAAGAGTTCGGGGGACATCCCCATACCCGTATCCGCCACCGTCAACACCACAAACGGGCCGACACTCGCCCCCTTGAGCATGTTGGCATAAATCGTATCCAGCACTTTGTTTTCGGCGCTGATCGTCAACGTTCCGCCCTGTGGCATCGCATCACACGCATTCACGCACAGATTCAGCAACACCTGATGCAATTGTGTAGCATCGCCGTCCACCACCCAAAGGTCATCACTGAGCCGTTGCTGCATCGTGATATTGCGCGGAAACGTTTCGGTCACGATGCGGGACAATTCCCGAATCAGGTGTTTGGGTTGAATACGCACGCGGGCGCCGCTGAGTCCTTTGGCGAAGGACAGCACCTGCTTAATCATCTCGGTGCCACGGGAGACGTTGGTTTGCATCACGTGCAACAGGCGTTGGCTCTGCTCATCGTGAAGCTTTAATTGCAGCAGTTGCAGGCCCATTGTGAGGGGCGAAAGGATATTGTTTAAGTCATGCGCAATACCGCTGGCCAGGGTGCCAATGCTTTCCAAGCGTTGCGCCCGTAGAAACTGCGATTCAAGCTCTTTCTTCGCGGTAATGTCGGTGTTGATGATGAGCGTAGATTCATGCTGTCCAGCCTCGTTGCGCACCACAGAGCAATGGCTCTCGACGACGATTTCTTTCCCATCTTTGGTGCATTCCTGCAGCTCGCCTACCCATTCGCCTGTGGTTAATAAACTGTGGCGTGCCGCTTCACTCTGTGCTTGTCTGCCGCGAAAAATCTGGTCGTGGAGATTGCGCCCCATCACTTCTTCACCCGTCCAACCGTAGAGCCGCTCTGCCCCGCGATTCCAAAACACAATGCGACCGTCAGCATCTATGACCGTGATGGCTTCGCACGCGTGATCCAACAACGCAGCCTGTTCGCGCAACCGCACCTCCGCTGCTTTGCGTCGCGCTATATCGCGCAAGATTACAGTGTAGAGCTTCTCGCCATTCTCTTCTATTTGTGAAATAGCCGCTTCAATTGGGAATTCTTCGCCACTGCGGCGCACGCCGCTGACAGTTCCCAACGCGCCCATTGCGCGTGCGGTGGTATCTGTCTGACCAAATTGGCGAATGCGTTCGGCATGGGTGGCGCGCAAGTGAGTGGGCAGCAAACGCTCCAACGATTGCCCCAACATTTCGGCGGTACGGTAGCCAAACATGCGCTCTGCCGCCGGATTGAACAACACGATCCGCTGCTGTTCATCCACACTAATGATGGCATCCATTGCCGAATTAATGACCGCCGAAAAGCGTACCTCGTTGACCTGCAAAGCGGCCTGCGCCTGCTTACGATTGGTAATGTCAGACGCAACGCCGTCCAGCCGCAGCGGCTGCCCATCTTCATCACGCACATAATATCCCCGGTCGTGCAACCAGCGGATGGCACCATCGGAACGAACGATGCGGTACTCGACATCAAAACGCCCGTTTTCACTCAGCGATTCGAACGCCGATGTAATAATCGCGCGGTCATCGGGGTGAAGGGTGTCCAGCCACAACATCCCATTTGCATAGAAGTCAGCAGGTGTGCGGCCATAGATGTGGGTGGCGGCAGGGCTGATGAAATAAACCTCCGTAGCGTCAGGAGACACTGACCAGACAACTTCTTCAATGGAATTCAGAATATTGCGCAATCGTTCGTCCTGCTGGCGTAAGTTCGCCTCTGATCGCAACCGCTCCAATACTTGCCAGGTAAGTTCGGCGACCGTCTCCAGCAAAGCGATCTCACGCGGCTGCCAGTTGCGGGCGGTCGCCGTAATGGACGTCAACGCCGCGATCATTTGACCGTCGCGCATCAGCGGCACCGAGACAAAAGCGCCAATCCCAAATTGCTGGTAGCCAGCCTCATCCACCGCACGTTCATCCTGTGTCACATCACGCAACACTTGCGTTTGCCCGATCTTTTTCATCTCCGCCCAATAAGGGGTGAAGAGGCTGAGCGCCCGTGCGTTCGCCATCATCAGCGCGCCATCGCAATAATCCTGATGGATGATGAAGCGGTCGTGGGCCAAATCGTTTTCGGTGAAGAAGCAGTGTTGCACCTGTAGATATTCGCCGACAGCTTGCGCGACTTCGCGCGTTAAGGTCTTGGCCTCATCGTTGCGGCGGAGGCGTTTGCTGAGTTGCGCCAAAAAGTTGGCATCGGCATCGGCTTGTTTGTATGCGGTGATGTCCAGGTTGATATTCACGCAGCGCACAGGATGCCCCTGCGAGTCGCAGTCCCATCGCCCTTTGACCAGGTTCCAATAGACACCTCCGTTGGGACGCAACATTCGACATTCCACCTCAATGGGCGTTGCTTCTTGCCCAGCGTGTTTGATCTCTTGCTCTAGCGCTGCGCGGTCGGCAGGATGAACAAACGCCAGAAGATCATTGAACGTCCCGCCAAATGCACCGGAAGCCAGCCCCAGCCGGGTTTCTGCCTGTTCCGATAAAAGGACTTGACCTGTTTGTAAATCATATTCCCAGGCAAACACTCCGCCGACCTCTAACGCCAGTTGCAACAGGTCCCGGCTTTCTTGTAGAGGCGTGGCAGTCTGTTTACGCAGAGCAGGCTTCTTTTTCCCAGGGCGTGCATCGGCCATGATGACATATCTCCTAGTTTGAACTCTTGCGCCTAAGGAAGGAAAAAAACAGCGGCCTCAAATGGCAACGAAATACTTATTGTTACTTAGAGGGAGTACCGACCGCTTAGCTTTAGCAACGCGGCTTTTGTATCACAGTACAAATCCATTTCGCAAGATTTCGCAGCGACGGGCAGCAGCGAAGTGCAAGGTGATTATCTCTCTTAAAGGTAAGAAGGGAAACTGAGGCGGCTCTACGGATTGTATGTTTTTGCGGCAATTATCTGCCACGAGAGTTTCATCGTCTACGCGCACAGATCGGCAACACGTGTTCCCGATCTGTGCGCGTAGACGTGATGGTCCTGGATGTCATGCGGCCTCGCGCAGAGGAGCCGTATACACATCATAATGCCAACGACCTTCCTGTTTTTCCAGTGGGCGATCCGGTTCCCACCTGCCCGCAGTGACCATATCAATTGCTTCTTTAAAGGTGGCTTCTGTTTCGCTAACAACGCCGAGTTTGGCACAGGCCATCAGATGTCGTTGCACGGTTTGATCCACCTGGGATTGTTGCGCAGATGATAGTTTTTGGTAACGATGTAGTTGCAGTTCATCTCGAATCTTGTAATTCATTGTTTCTCCCTGAACAAACGCCCCTACCGCTCCTCAGAACAGCAGTCATTTCGGAAAGTGAAATGACTGCCTTCTCCTGTTGAGAAGAAGGGAAAACCAGCGAATTTGTTCGTCGCCTTTGATGCAGGGTGAAGCAGAGATGTTGGCTCAGGCACGTAATGCCGTCTTTCGCGCTGTTAGACAAGCGGGACAGGTTCGACAGGAACCTTTAACTCAATCACCAGCAAGTGCGCTTCTGTCTCTCCGATATTTTGCAACGCATGGGTTGTTTCCGGCTCTAAGATCACTTCTCCCGGTTGGAGCATGATGTCCTTATGGGAGCCATCCGGCGCAGTAATCCGCATAGTGGCGCGGTTGAAAGAATAGATAACACTTTCCGGGTGAGAATGCAGGGCGGATTGTTGTCCCGGTTGGCTGCGGTATTCCAGTACTCGAACGCGCGCATTTTCTATCCGTGTTTTGTAATGCTGAGGGGCATTTCTGGCTGGATCATCTATGACAAAGTCGTTTTCTTCAGTTTTCATCATGGTTCCTTACTCCTTTTCACTTTCCGTGAAAGCGTATCAATCGTTACAGGGCAAATGCTTTTGAAACCAGTGGGCCGCCAAGCGAGCCACTTCTTCCAATGTTCCCGGCTCCTCAAACAGGTGCGTTGCGCCGGGAATGAGGGTGAGTTGTTTTTGACAGTGGAGGTTGGCAAACGCCTCTTCATTCAATCGCAGTACCAGTTCATCGCGCGCTCCGACCAGCAACAGGGTCGGCGCGGTCACCTGTGCCAACGCCGCGCCAGCCAAATCGGGGCGGCCTCCGCGCGACACGACGGCCTTCACGGTGGTCCCTTTTTCGGCGGCTGCGACTAAGGCTGCGGCGGCTCCGGTGCTGGCCCCAAAATATCCGAGGCTCAACCCCTGCGTCACCGCTTGGTGTTGTATCCACTGTGTTGCGCCCAGCAAGCGATGCGCGAGTAATCCGATGTCGAAACGTAAGTGGCGCGTGCGGGCTTCGCTCGCTTCTTCCTCACGGGTCAAAAGATCAAACAAAAGCGTCCCGATCCCCGCCGCCCGAATCACCTGCGCGACTGCTTGATTGCGCGGGCTGTGGCGACTGCTGCCGCTCCCGTGAGCGAATAGCACCAAGCCCGGCGCGGCTTCCGGCAAGCATAACTGACCGAGCAGATTCACTTCCCCGTTTGGAATTAAAACTTCGGCGGAGTGGCCGCGTACACGCAACATAACAACCCTCTATATCAAATTGACCGCCGCGATGGCTAAATGCACTTGTTGGTTTCTCGTTGGTCTCCGGGCAAGCGTTGTGCCAGATGAGAACGGGCGTTTTGCCATTCAATATTGGGGAAACTCACACCCACCAGGCTTCCGGGTATGGAAGATTCCGCGTGTAGCCGAGAAATTCCCCTCAGCCCTCCAAACGCTGCGCTAAATACGTTACACACCCCTGCAAAGTGGCGATCTGCGAATACGCTGTTTCTGGCACTGCGACGTGAAATTCCTTATCAAGCGCAATCACAAAATTCAGGAAATCCATTGAATCAATATCGAGTTGATCGCGCAGGTTGACGGTGGGATTGAGGTGCGCCAAATCCGCTTCCGGCGCGATGTTGCCGAGCAAGCGCAATACTATGGTTTGCAATTCCTCTTTGGTCATAATTTTTCTGGCTCCTGTAACAAACGGTCCAGGGCTGACAAAAACAACCCGCCGCGATGTCCGTCACTGACACGATGATCGGCAGATAAGGTAGCCGTGATGACAGGGCGCACGCCCAGCATTCCATTCACTGCCCACGGACGCTCGACAACTTTGCCAAAGCCAACGAGCGCGACCTGAGGCGGATAGATAATGCCGTAGACTTCCTCGACACCCTGTTCGCCAAGGTTCGTAATGGTCATCGTCGCTTCAGAAAGCTCCGAACTTCGCAACGATCCCGCGCGCGTTCGCTGCACCAAATCCCGAAAGTTTTGCATCAACGCGGCCAAGTTTTTTTGATCCACCTCCAACAAGGCAGGTGCAATCAATCCGCCCTGCCGCAGCGAAATCGCCAGGCCAATGTTAATGGACGGTTTGAGGTTGACTTGTTCATTTTCCCACGTGGCATTTAGCTCCGGTACATTACGCAAAGCCAGGGCGACAGCTTTGATGAGCAACACGCTGTAGAGCATCCGATCCGCCACCGAACGCCCGGCGTTTTCCTGTGCAAGCCAATCCAACGCGCGCTTCAGATCAATCGTTGTGCGCAAATAGTAATGCGGAATTTCGCGTTTGGCGCGCGCCATCGCGGCAGCAATCATCTGGCGCATTCCTATTTGGCGATCTGATGACGCAGGTGGTTTGGTGGCGGCAGTTCGCTCAATGTCTTCGCGCGTGATACGACCGCCAGGGCCGCTCCCCTTGATCGTCGAGGGTTCAATGCCAAGTTCTTCGGCCAGCTTTCTGGCAACGGGCGAAATGCGCAGGCGTTCCGTTGTCGCCAAAACTTCTTGCGTTGGCGAAACAGGTGCAATCGGCAGGGGGTCCGGCACTTTCACCGGGGCTTCGAGCAACGCAGCAACTTCGTCATCATTGCGAATGACCGCAATGGTTGCGCCAATCGGTACTTCGTCGCCGGGTTCGATCAGAAATTTTTCAATCACGCCGGAGATAAACGATTCGATTTCAATGTCGGCTTTATCCGTATGAACTTCAGCAATGATTTCGCCCCGTTCGATGCGGTCGCCGATGTTTTTCGACCACGACAGCAACCGGCCTGTCGTCATATCCGCACCAAGCTTGGGCATCACGAAATTTGCCATCACATCATCTCCTGCACAGTTTTGACGATGGTGGCGACTTGCGGCAGCGCAGCGTCTTCCAGATGTTTGGCATATGGCATGGGGACTTCGGCGCTACAGACACGAGCCACGGGCGCGTCGAGTTCATCGAATGCCTGTTCCATAATTTGTGCGCTGATTTCGGCGGCAAAGCTTCCGGTGCGCCACGCTTCATCCACAATCACAGCACGATGCGTTCTGCGAATGGAGGCAAGGACCGTCTCGGTGTCGAGCGGACGCAGCGTGCGCAAATCAATGACTTCAGCGGCAAGGCCTTCGGTCGCCAGTTGTTCAGCAGCTTGCAAACATTTGCCGAGCGATCCGCCATAAGTAATCAGTGACACATCGCTGCCAGCCCGACGGATTGCCGCTTGGCTAATGTCTACGGCTCCTGTTGTTTCGTCGAGTTCGCCTTCCATCGGATACAATGTGGCGTGCTCAAAAACAAACACCGGGTCAGGATCAGACAGCGCGGCAAGCACCATTCCATACGCATCCGGCACAGTCGCAGGCGTCAACACTTTGATGCCCGGCACGTGCGCGTACCAACCTTCCCAACTGTGTGAATGCTGGGCGGCGAGTTGTCGCCCGCCTCCCGTTGCCATCCGCACAACCAAAGGAATACTAAATTGACCGCCCGACATGTGCCGGAGCGTCGCCGCGTTATTGACGATTTGATCCAAGGCCAACAGGCTGAAGTTCACCGTCATTACTTCAATAATCGGGCGCAATCCACCAAGTGCCGCGCCAATGCCTGCGCCTACGAACGCTGATTCTGACAGCGGTGTATCGCGCACACGATCAGCGCCAAACTCTTCGCGCAATCCACGACTGACAGCAAAGGCACCGCCGTATTGATCTACGTCTTCGCCCATCAGAAACACGCGCGGATCATCCTGCAATGCTTTGCGCATCGCGGCTCGAATCGCTTCGCGGTAGGTGAGTTTCATTCGCTTGCTCCTTGCTTCAATTTCCACTCAACGGCTGCGATGGTGCGTCAAAACAGCAAAAGCGCCCACAATGGCAATCGTCATGACAACGCTGAGAACTTTGATTCCAGAGCCTAACCTCTCTTCCGAACGAATAGATTTGATGTCACTGTAGGCGACCTCTCGTAATTTGGGGTGGTCTTCCTTTCCGGTTTGAATTGAAACAGAATCGGAGTGTTGTTCGTGAATCCGCCCAATAATTTTCTCATTGGATTTCAATTGAATCCGTACTTTGTTTTTCGCGCCCAGCCTTTCGACTTTTTGTTTGATCGCCACCAGTTCATCTTTGGGCCAATCGGTTTGTGGCCGCTGTCCAGAAGCAAGGCAAAGCCCGACGCCACCAATATTCACAAGCAACATACTCAGGATGAATCGTGCGAGTTTTTTTGCCCTCATCTCTACACCTCCACACTATGATTTCTGGATCAACGCATCGGGGTGCTAATGCCACCCTTGCTTGAGAACAAGCTGAACAACAATCCGGCTGCTTGGCAGATGTGTTGCATCGCCACTGTAACGTACGGTCACCCGGTGAATGCCTGCCTTGAAGTGATTGGTAGAAAACCTGGCCTTCCCATCTGTCAATGTTATCCACGAACTGAGAGGAACACCTTTTTCCAATAGCTGCACTTGACCGGTCGGAAAGCGATCCCCGCTGACGGCGCAGACGGAAATGTGAAAAGAAACCAAATGCCCCGCCTTCGAGGGATTGGGGAAAGTTTTGACGCGAGTCCGGGTGGGGATGACAGGCTTACAAAGCGTCTGATTCAGCAACACTGAGACATTGGTCGCACCGCTATTGGCTACGGCCACATCCGCTTGACCATCCGCGTTGAAATCTCCGACTGCCAGGGCGGCGGGTCGGTTGCCAACACTGAAGTTCGTAGCGGCACGAAAGCCTCGTCCCCGCTCATTGAGTAAGACAGACACCTGGTTGTCACCAAGGTTCGCTACGGCCAAATCTGTTTTGCCGTCCTGATCGAAATCACCCGTAGCGACGGCCAGCGGGACCTTGCCGACCGCATAACTGATCGGCGACTTCAGGCTTCCATCGCCGTTGTTGAGCAGCACCGAGACTGCGTTGATGTTGGCACTCGCTACGGCCAAATCGGCTTTGCCATCGGTATTGAAATCACCCACAGTAATAGATTCCGGCGCACCACCGACAGAGTAACTCATCGCCGCCTCGAATTTCCCGTCTCCGCGATTTTGCAGCACCGAGATCGTGTTCGATGAAAAATTCGCCGTCGCCAAATCCAGCTTGCCGTCTCGGTTGAAATCTCCCGCCGCCACCGCAATGGGGTCTTGCCCGACAACGTATCGTTCTGCCGCTTGAAAGCTTCCATCGCTACTCACAGGTATTACCCAAAGATAGACAGAACCGAATTCAGTCACGGCCAAATCCGGCGCGCCATCCCCATTGAAATCTCCGACGACCACGCCTTTGGGGTTATTGATGATGAACGCGGAACCACGCGGAAAGGAGCCTGCGCCATCGTTGAAGAGCACGGTTACGGCATTGGAACCGGAATGGCAAACGACCAAATCCAATTTCCCGTCGCCATTGAAATCTCCCGTGGCAATGGCACTGGGAAGCGCGCCGAACTGGTAACTGGCGAATTGGTCGAAGCCCCCGTTTCCATTCCCGAACAACACCGCAATATTGTCAGATCGGCTATCTGTAAAATAATTCGCGGTTGCCAAATCGGCCTTGCCATCTCCATTGAAATCACCGACAGCAACGGCAAACGGTCGGCTTTCCAGCTCAATGAAGCTGGTCACAAAACGAAGATCGTCGCAATTCGACGAATGCTTCAAAGAGGCGGCGATGGTCGAAACACTTCCCAGCCACAAGGCCACCGCGAGGAAAACGATGGTCGTCGCCGTAGAACAATCCACAGCGTCTCGCCCAAATTGTCTGAGGTTCTTGACAGGATTCATAGGTGGCGTCCTCTTCATCGAGTCGTCGTGAATCTTTCGATTCCAAACGATTCGCAAGATGTTCAAGAGCTACCCCTTGCGCCCTGCGCCGTGGTGCGGACGCTCATCTCAGTTCCGCTATCGAGAATCAGTTCCTTGTTTCCTTGGATGAAAACGGAACCAGCCCCGACGCCAGCCCCGATGATCGCCCCGATAGCCGCGCCCTTGCCGCCTTTGGCAATAGCACCGATGATCGCTCCCAACGCCGCACCGCCACCAGAACGGATCAGAATATCGCGGGTTTTAGAGGCGCTATCAATATTGCCTTCTTCGTCTACGGTCTTGATCGAATCACCGATATAAATCTTTTCGATCTGCGCATAAAACGCGCTGCGACGGCCATCCTGAAAAGTGATGGTCTCGAAATCCAACGCCATCTCCGTGTGACCTTTCAGCTTGCCGGAGCGTTCGATACGAGCGATATAACCTTCCACCGTCGCGCCTAGATACGTGGAGGGTTCAACCACACGGGCCGTAAAGCGGTCGCCTTCCTTGTTGGTTTTGGTGTTGATCGGAGTCATCAACTGCAATCGCAAAGAGGTATCAACCGGAATCTCGCTGGTGGCGCGCGGACGATTGCGATCACGTTGCCGCAGGATCGTACCTTTGGTATTGCGCGGTGTTTGCTGATTCTGCGTGCGCCCGTAATAACCATCCGTGTATCCCAACTCAAAACCCAGCCGATAGCCTTCACGGTAATCGGCCAGTGAGCCTAAGCGCGATTCATAGCCGCGATCTGCATCTTGATAAAGCTGGGAACGAGTATGATCGCGCGTGACATTCTGGGCATAATCGTCTTTGCCGGTGCGATAGCCGTCATCATATCCATCCGTATATCCCCGGTCATAGGCCGCAGTCGTTTGCGGACTCCGACTGCGACTGCGGATTTGCGCCGACGTCCCTCCACTAAGCACAGTCAAATTACCCAACGCCAGCACTGACGCCAACGCCCACGCCCTCCATTGTATTGATGATCGTTTCATATCGTCCTCCTTCGGTTCGTAATTGCGCTCGCGGGAATACGAGACGGTTGCCATTGGTTTTAATGCGTAATTCGCAACAGCAGTTTTTTCATTTTCTGTTTGAAAGTCGTCTTTTCGGGATGCTCCAAAAAGCGCGCTTGTGCGATGGTGCGCGCGGTGTTCGGCGCAGGCAACACGGCGCAACGCTGCGCCAATTCTTGCAGCAAGGCCCAATCTGCCGTGAAGCTTTCCATTGCCTCGCGGTTCTTCGGCGGCCCCGTTAATTGCGCTTTCACTCGCACCAGCATGAGTTTATAGGCCAGTTGCGGATCAGAACCGGCACTGAGGATATTGGCACGCGTCAGTCCTAATCGCCGGACAACGCCATAATCGCGGACGTGCAATTCCAGTGCGCCGCTGGCATCCAGGGCAGGCTCGCTTTGTAATTCCAAATCCTTGAAAAACGTCTGCATCTCTCGCTCGTCTACGAAATACCCTTGTGCGATGGCCTGATGTAACAACGGTTGCAGGGCCATTTGGTAGTTCTTCCAGGTCTGTTTCGTCCCGAAAATTCGCTCTCGATCTGCGACCTTCTCCCGTTCGATTTCCAACAACCGCATTGTCCGGGAACCAGCCGCCGCCCCGGAAGAAAGGCTGTTGCCTTGCTCTGGGGCAACAACTTGTTGTCGCAATTGATTGGCTTCAAGTTCAAGCTGGGCAATCGTGAGCGAGGCGCGCTGTTCGTACGCCCGCTCTGGATTAAAACGCCCCGTCGTGAAATACGCGGTCGCAAAAATCGGGAGCAGAATGGGCTTAAAGACGATTTGCGGAACCAGATATTTCTTCGAGGTCAGCGCCTTCTCACTGAAATTGCGAGTATCAAGGCTCCGGCGAATCGGACCGGGGTATTGAGAATATTTCGTGATGTAAAAAAGCCGCTCTGGTCGTTTGGTGGCATACCGCGTCAGCGACCGCGCCAGGGCTTTTGGCGTAGTGATCGTGAAATCGTTGAGCATGTCACGGTGCGCGGCCTTCGGGAAATAAGTATTGATCGCCTCGCGCACGAAATCAGCACAGTTCTGATACAGCACATTGAAGGGGCGTTTATTCGCGCGACTGTTGTATGTTTCCACCAGCGCGACATCTTCCTTCCAACTCGTCTTCAAGGTGAACATATAAACATCACGATTGAGCAGCGTCCCGATCATTTCTTGCCAGCGCCCCGGCGGTAATGCGCCATTGGCAGTCGCCGGAATGATGTCATTGAAATATTGGCGACGCCCGATGCCGCGCAATAAAGTGCGGATTTCGCCATTGGCATAGAGCGGCATTTCGCTTTCCTGCCCCACTCCATACAGATACGGGAACCACGGGATCGCCAGCCATTCATAAGGTTTATTGGCCCCAAATCCCGGATACGCCGCCATCACAACCCCTTGCTCGCCCGGTTGACACATCCGCAATCCGGTAGTTCCGTCCAAACAAATATTGGAAAAATAAATCGCGGCGTGTCCGCCTGCCGTAAATTCGCCGGAAACGCCGATGGCTTCGTGCAACAACAGGGAAACATCAGCATTGGCATAATCAGGAAAGAACCCTGTCAGCAGTAAAATTAGGGTCAGTTTCTTCAACATACTTTTCCTCCTCCAGCCTCTTCCAGCCATCACAAACGTGCTTTTTCGGTATTCCTAAATCAAGCTGATAAGCTGCCGGACCTAACTGATCTCGTGAATGGCTTCAGCGCGACGTTTAATACCGAGCATCATCTTGCGCATCATCACAAAATCGCCTGGCTCAAAGATTTGAAAATACAGCGAGCGGCGCACGCCCCAGCTATAATTCAGGCGCAATCGCACGATCAGGCGCGTCTTCCCCTCTTCAACTTCATTCAGCATCGCCGTCACACTCAAAGTCGTTTTCTCGCCACGAATGGTCATCACCAACAAGCGTTCCGGTTCGATTTTTTCGACGATGAGGCCCTGATTCGGTGAGGTTGGAATCGCATCGCCCACCTTCAGAAACTGCAACTCTGGAATAATGCGCTCGGCACTCAGGCGACGGCTGTTATCAACCAGGTCATAGCTGTAAAAGCCTGCGCGCCCGTAGCCCATTTGCATCAGCCAGGGCCAGACGTCACCGGGCTTCGCATTGATTGTGATCGCACGGGTCGCCGTCAATACAGGGGCTTCAACGATTTCGTCACCGGGCATCGCCTGCGCCACTTCTTCAGCCGTTGCGCCCCATTGCAATTGCCAGGGCTTGACGAATTTCTTGTATGCGCCGACTGCCGCAACGCCGACAACTGCGCCGCCCGCTAATTTGAGGATGGTTTCTTTTTTCATACATACCTCCTTGGTGTGCTGTCACGCTAACGTGTAAACAGCTTTGGTTAAATCTTCAATCGGTTCCCATTCACCGGCTTCCGCGAAGGCAATGGCGTCTGCCACTTCCCTTTCTACGGCCTGTTCCAGCGCCTTAAAATCAACTTCCGTGATGGTTCCAGCGGTCAATAATCGAGCTGCAAAATTCTTGATTGGATCGCGTTGTTTCCAATGTTCGATTTCTTCTTTGTGACGATACAAATCAGGATCAGCCATCGAATGCGCGCGATAGCGATACGTGGGGAACTCCAATAAAAATGGCCCGCCGCCGCTGCGCACATATTCCAAAGCTTCTACGGTTGCAGCCTCAACCGCCAGCACATCCATTCCATCCGCCGTCGCTGAGGCCATCGCATAGGCCGCAGCCTTGGGCGCAATATTCGGTTGCGCCTGATGGCGTGAAAGAGCAGTTCCCATCGCATATAAATTGTTTTCACAGACAAACAGCACGGGCAATTTCCATAAGGCGGCGAGGTTCAGCGATTCGTGAAACTCGCCTTCTGCCACTGCGCCATCGCCGAAGAAACAAGCCGTCACACGCGGCAGATTTTGCAGCTTGTCAGCCAGCGCTAATCCGACGGCAATCGGCAAACCTCCACCCACAATTGCATAACCACCATAGAACCTCCGCGCGGCCTCAAAGAAGTGCATCGAACCGCCATGTCCTTTGCTGCATCCATTCGCTTTGCCGTACAACTCAGCCATCAGCGATCCCATAGACAAGCCACGGGCGAGCGCATGCCCGTGTTCACGATACGTCGAAACAATCGCATCGTCCGGCGTCAGAGCCTGCATCGCGCCGACCGCAACCGCTTCTTCGCCGATGTACAAATGCAAAAAACCACGAATCTTGTTGAGGCTGTACAACTCGGCGGCCTTCTCCTCAAACCGACGAATCCGCAACATCTCACACAACAAGGCTAACGCGTGATCAGGATTCGCGGTTTGGGGTTCGCTATTGGTTTTGGCGAGCATCGCTGTCCTCCTTGCCTATTCTTCATAGTGCAACAGGCATACCAGCTCATTTCGACCAATCACGAGTGCCTGTTAGACGGCAAACTGTGCAG